>DTYS01000194.1 GCA_012961755.1 Candidatus Latescibacterota bacterium | reverse complement strand
GTCACGACCCCTACCGTCATGTTCCCTAAGGACATAGGGAAGTCCGCGGTCCACCCCCTCCCCTCCCCCTTGGGGAAGAAGAGACCCAGCTCAGGGTCGTACTCCTTCCGGCTCACGGGGGATACGTCACGGTACAGGAGGAGCGTGGTGCCGTGTTTCTCGGCGGAAAAGATGCTCCTTATCCGCACCTGTCCTGGCATCAGTGGAGGTTCCTTATATTCCCTCAGCACCGGCTTCCTCGGAGCTACGGCCACAAGTTCCTTCGGCATCGCCACCCCCTTCTAAAGTCGTTCCTTCAATATCCTCACGATCCTCTCCGCAGCTTTCCCGTCCCAGAACTCCGGAGGGGTGCTAGCCCTCACCTCGCCCTCCAGGACCTCTCGGACGGCCCGGACTATATCCTCAGATCTGTTTCCAACGAGCTTGTTCGTGCCCTGCGATATGGTCACAGGCCTCTCGGTGTTGTACCTCAAGGTGAGGCAGGGGACCCTTAAGATCGTCGTCTCCTCCTGTATCCCTCCGGAGTCCGTTAGCACCACCCTTGCGTCCTGCATGAGTCCAAGGAACTCTAAGTAGCCCAAAGGCTCTGTGAGCACCATCCTTGAAAGATGGGAAAGCTTCGCCCAGAGCCCGAACTCCTCCAACCTCTTCTTCGTCCTCGGATGGACGGGAAACACGACCGGGAGCATCTCCTGGACCTGTACCAGCGCGTCCACTATCCCCGAGAGCACGTCCCCTTCGTCCACATTTGAAGGTCTGTGCAAGGTCAAGAGCGCGTATCCATTCGGCTCCAGTCCGAACCTCTCCAGCGCATTCAACGCCCTGGCCTTATCTCTGTGGCGCAGGAGGGTGTCTATCATAACGTCCCCTACCAGGAATATCTTCTCCTGCGGGACCCCTTCCCTGAGGAGGTTTTCGTTCCCGCTCTCCTCGGTCGTGAAGAGGAAATCCGATATGTGGTCCGTAAGGGTCCTGTTTATCTCCTCGGGCATGGTCCTATCGAAGCTCCTCAGTCCCGCCTCGACATGTGCTACTGGGATCAGCATCTTCGCCGCCACAAGGGCCCCCGCGAGGGTGGAGTTCACATCCCCCACGACGAGCACGCAGTCGGGCTTAAGTTCCTCTAAGAGTGGCTCCAGGGCGAGCATAACATGGGCCGTCTGATACGTGTGGCTTCCGGAGCCCACTTCCAAGTTGTAGTCGGGTTCGGGGATCCCGAGCTGGCGGAAGAAGACCTCGGACATATTTTCGTCGTAGTGCTGACCCGTATGTACCAGGAGGGGCTGGAAGGCTTCATCCTTGGCCATCTTCTCCATGATGGGGGCTATCTTCATCATGTTCGGCCTTGTACCTACTATGTTCACTATCCTTATGGACATGTTTCCCCCATGAACTCCACAGGACCGTATCCCCCAGGATGCCTCCCTTGCCACTCCCACGCACTTCGGATTATCTCCCTAAGCTCCGGGAATTCCGGTTCCCATCCGAGCTCCCTTGCGGCCTTCCTCGAGGAGGCCACCAGCACGGCAGGGTCACCCGGACGCCTCGGGGCAGGCCTGTAAGGTATCTTCCTCCCCGTCACCTCCTCCGCGGTCTCTATGACCTCTAACACCGTAAACCCTTCTCCGTTGCCCAAGTTGTACTTCCCATCGGGGAAGCTGTCCAACTTCTCAAGACCCAGTATGTGGGCCTTACCCAGATCTATCACATGTATGTAATCCCTCACCGGGGTTCCATCCTTGGTAGGGTAATCGGTACCGTACACCTCCACATGTTCCCTCCTTCCAAGAGCTACCTGAAGCACTACGGGTATGAGGTGGGTCTCAGGGCGATGGTCCTCCCCAAGACGTTTCGATGCCCCTGCAGCATTGAAGTATCGGAAGGACATAAACTTAAGTCCATAAGCTTTATGGTACCAATCCAATATCTTCTCGAACATAAGCTTGGACTCTCCATATGCGTTTATGGGCTCCTGCGGATGTTCCTCGTCTATAGGGGTATACTTGGGTTCCCCGAACGTGGCCGCCGTAGAGGAGAATATGAACCTATCGCAACCGTGTGCCCTCATGGCCTCCAGAAGCACGAGGCCCTTAGAGACGTTCGTGAGGAAGTACTTGTGGGGATCGGTCATAGAGTCAGCAACTTGGGCCTCCGCGGCGAAGTGGAGCACAGCATCTATCTTATGCTCCCCAAATATCCCCCTCAGAAGCTCCCTGTCCCCGAAGTCCCCCTCGTAGAACTCCGCCCCGGGGAGCACGGCCTCCCTGTGCCCCTCCTTCAGGTTGTCAACCACCACGACCTCGTATCCTCCCTCCAGGAGCTGCTCCACGACTATGCTCCCTATGTAACCCGCTCCTCCTGTGACCAATACTTTCATCTTTCCCCCGTTAACGCTATTTCCCGAGCCTTGCGAGCACCTGGGATACTATCCTGCCGACCACATCGTCCTCGGAGGCAGCTCCCTCCCCTGAGGAGGCCCTGGGTTCCGAAGCTATGCGGTTGGGACAGCTAGCCGTACATCCCTGGCATGAGAGGGGGTTCCTTCCCTTTATACCCAGCTTCTCCCTAACCTGCATAAGCTTCTGCACCTGCTCGTCCGAGAGGACGTTTACCCTGCCCAACTGCCTCGCTACTAAGGTTATCTGAGCGAAATGTTCGATGGTCTCCATCCTATGGTAGGCCGTTATTACATCGGGACCTACGGTCAAAGCCCCATGGTTGGCTAAGAGGAAGGCGTCGTAGTTCTGGATGTATTTCTTAATGGACTCCGGCACCTCCTCCGTGGAGGGGGTGCCGTATTCCGCTACCGGTACCGCCCCCACCGTGAGCACGACCTCGGGAAGGACGCACTGGGCCAGGGGAATGCCAGCCACCGCGAACCCCGTAGCCACCACTGGATGTGCGTGCACCACGGCGTTCACATCGGGCCTCTCCCTGTAGACCATAAGGTGCATCGGAAGCTCCGAGGACGGATTCAGGTTCCCTGAGATAACCTTTCCATCCATATCGCAGATTATGAGCTGGTCCTCCCTTACGAAGCCCTTGCTCATCCCGCTGGGGGTGATAAGTATCCTATCGTCCGACACCCTTGCGCTCACGTTGCCGTCGTTGGCGGCCACATATCCTCTCTGATACATCCTTTGACATACATGAACTATGTCCCTGCGAAGCTGGTAGATGTGGACCATGTTACCCCCTGATGTCCGCGTAGTCCACGATGCCTATCACGAGGGAGCGCACGGGCGCGTGCTCGACCTTCAGCACCTGTCGAGCGGCCGCCCCTTCCCTTACCAGAAGCACGAGTTCCCCTGGACCCGCGCCTACCGTGTCCACCGCCACGACCGCATCTCCCTGGGGCTTCAGGTCCAACCCGAGCGGCTGGACCAAAAGGAGCTTGGTCCCGCGATACGCGTCGTGTTTTACCGTGCAGACGAGGTTGCCTGTAACCTTCCCAAGAAGCATCGCTCCTCCCGAAGGGAAATATAAACATATACCGGAAATTGTCAAGGCCGATGTTCGCCCAGCAGGCGACCGAGCAGCCTCTTCGCTTCCTCGGATCCATCCTCGAGGGCCCCCTTGAGGAAGGGGAGCGCCTCCGCCGTATCCCCTCGGGCCAAGGCCAGGCGGGCGAGGCCCAACAGGGCCTCGGCCCGCTCCTCCATGATCCCACACCCCAGCGCTTCCCTGAAGTACTCCCCCGCCTCCTCCCATTCGCCCAGTTCGGTGGCCAACTTCCCTGCCCGCACGAGCAATTTCGCCCGTTCGGACGGATCTAAGGGCTCTTCAACCTCCTTCCTTAAAGCACCGAGGGCCCGCACCGGCTCGCCTGCCTGGACGTAAGCCTCGGCAAGCTTCAAGATCACCTCCGCCCTGTCCGGAACCTTCGGGAAGTCCTCCAAAACGCGGCAGTAGACACCCGCGGCCTCGGACCACCTGCCGAGGGTCTGGTAACATATCCCTAAACCCCTCAACGCCTCGAGGGCGAACCGCCCCTTCCCTTCCGTGCGGTCCAATATCCCTTCGTAGACGTCTACGGCCCTGTCTATAGCCTCCAGCCCTCTGTACAGGGAAGCCTTCATAAGGAGGGCCTCTAAGACCTCCCTTCCGGAGTATTCCTCTATCAGGGTGTCCAAAACGCCGATGGCCTCCTCGGTCTTCCCCCTGCGCTTCAGACATCTCGCTATTCCCAAGAGAGCCTTGGGATGCTGGGCCTTCCAGCGAGGGGAGGTGAGCACCCTCCTGTACGCTCCCATAGCCCTGTCCAGGTCGCGTCCTTCTTCGTAGTACCTCCCTATCTCGAGCTGCAGCTCCCCGGCCAACGGCCTTTGGGGGTACTTCCGGACGAACTCCCTTGCTGGATCTATGGGGTCCCTGTACTGCCCTAACTTGTACTTGGCACGCTCTATGTAAAGGAGGGCTTCATCCGAGAGCGAATCCAGCCCTCCCTCGGCGGCCCTCCTGAAGGCCCCTATAGCCAGATAGAACCTTCCTGAGTTGAAATATAACTCCCCCAAGCTAAAAGCTGCGCGACGACGGGCGGGACTTTCGGGGAAGTTTCGCAGGATGTACCAAAAGATGTCCGCCGCCTCCCGGGTCCGGTCCAAGGCCAGGCGGCACAGCCCGAGGCCCAACCAAGCCTCCGGGGCCAGCCGATGTCGGGGGACTACGTCCAAGAACCTGGAAAACCTCTCCTCGGCTCCATAGAAATGGCCTAATGAATAGAGCGCCTTCCCCATGTGAAACTCGGCTAAGGGGATCAAGGAGCTACCGGGGAACCTCCTCTCGAACGAGAGGAAGCCGGCGAAGGCTCCGACGAAGTCCTCCCTCAGTAGCTTTATGTATGCGAGCTGGAAGGAAGCTTCCTCGGCATATGGACTTTTTGGGAACCGTGCGAGCAGGAACTTGTAGAACTCCGAGGCGGCCTCAAGGTCCCCTCTTTCCTCCATTATGCCCCCTAAAAGTAACAAAGCTTCGTCGGAGTGAGGCCCCTTGGGATGTTCGGAGACGAAGCTCTGCAACAGACTTATGGCCTCATCGAGCCTCCCGGAGTACCGCAGCGCCCAGGCCTTCCTGAACGTAGAAAGCTCCGAGGAGACGTAAGCTGAGGATATGAGCAGGGCGACGAAGGGAAGGGCTTTCATCTGGCCTCCTTCGCTCAATAAAACGTTTCTTTCCGTTTCCCGCAAGGGGTAGGGAGCCCCTCGTCCCGGCGGTACACGCTTGACAAAAGTTGGGAAGGAGGTTATTTTTTGATGTTACCCTCCGCAGGGACGAACAGCTTACGGCTCCACCTCTTGCAGCCTTGAACGAACTTTCAGAAGGGGTGGAGGTCACACCGGGGGTGTTCTAAGGGAAGGAGGTAAGATGAGGAGCTTCAGAGGAGGGGTCCATCCCCCGTACAACAAAGCCACCCAGGACCGCCCCATAGAGAGGGTGAGTCCTCCCGAGAGGGTGGTGGTCCCCCTCTCCCAGCATACAGGGGCCCCGTGCGAGCCGTCGGTGGAGAAGGGGCAGGAGGTCGAGAGGGGCCAGAAGCTCGGGGAGGCGAAGGCCTTTATATCTGCCCCCGTGCACACGCCCATCTCGGGCGTCGTTAAGGAGATAGCCCCACATCCCCATCCCGTCCTCGGGGAGGCCTTGGCCGTCGTCGTCGAGGGAGGTGGGGAGATGGAGGACTGGCCGAGGGGCGATGTGGACCCGGATTCCTTGGAGCCCGAGGAGATACGCATGAGGGTCAGGGAGGCGGGGGTCGTAGGGCTCGGGGGTGCAGCGTTCCCCACGGCCGTGAAGCTATCCCCTCCCAAGTCCATAGACACCGTGATACTCAACGGCTGCGAGTGCGAGCCCTACCTGACGGCGGACCACAGGACCATGTTGGAGAGGGCCGAGGACTGCATCCTCGGGCTCAGGCTCGTCATGAGGGCTGTGGGGGCCGAGAGGGGCATGATAGGCGTCGAGGCCAATAAGCCCGACGCGATGGAGGCCCTCAGGCGTGCATCGGACGGGGAGGTGGAGGTCGTTCCCCTTAAGGTCAAGTACCCCCAGGGGGCGGAGAAGATGCTGATAAAGGCCCTGTTGGACAGAGAGGTGCCGACGGGTGGGCTCCCTATGGACGTGGGGGTGGTGGTGCAGAACGTGGGTACGGCGGTCGCCGTAACCGAGGCCGTGAGGGACGGGAAGCCCTTGATCGAAAGGGTGGTAACGGTGGCAGGGGAGGTGGGGAGGCCCGGGAACTACCTGGTCCCGATAGGCACCCCGTTCTCCTACCTCATGGAGGTCGCAGGTGGGCTTAAGGAGGGCGTATCCCAGGTAGTGATGGGTGGACCCATGATGGGCATAGCTCAGAGGAGCCTGGATGTTCCAGTGGTCAAGGGAACGTCCGGGATCCTCTTCCTAAGGGAGGTCCCGCCTGCCGAAGAGGGGAACTGTATAAGGTGCGCAAGGTGTGTGGACCACTGTCCGATGGAGCTTATGCCCACCCTCTTCGTGAAGTTCGCCAAGGGAGAGAGGTGGGACCTTTTGGAAAGTGCGCACATTATGGACTGCATAGAGTGCGGGAGCTGCGCCTACGTCTGTCCTGCGAGGATACCCATAGTCCACTATATAAAGCTCGGCAAGCTCAAGGTTCGTTCACTCAAATGATCTCCGGGGTTGAAAAGGGGGGAAGATGGAAGGAAGGCTCGTGGTCGCAGTCTCGCCCCACATAAGGGCTGAGATGGACACGCGAAGGGTCATGATGGGAGTGATAGTATCCCTTGTGCCGGGGATTGCGGTCGGGGTGTGGTTCTTCAGGTGGCACGCTTTGGCGCTCCTGGCCTCGTGCCTGGCCGAGACCTTATCGGCCGAAGCCTTAGCTTGTATCCTCAGGAGGAAACCCTCCACCCTCGGGGACCTGTCCGCGGCCGTGACGGGGGTTCTCTTGGCCATGGTCCTTCCTCCCACGCTTCCCTTCTGGGCGGCGTTCCTCGGGGGGGTGGTCGCCGTAACTGTGGGCAAGCAGGTCTTCGGGGGCCTGGGACAGAACATATTTAACCCTGCCTTAGTGGGCAGGGCCTTCCTGATGGCCGCCTTCCCGGTGCTGATGACCAGGTGGGTCGCCCCGGGGCCTAAGGTCGTCACTGCGGCGACCCCTCTGGCCCTTATGAAGTTCGACCATAGGGCCACCCCGCTTCTGGACCTCCTGGTAGGGAAGGTGGGGGGATGTATGGGAGAAACATCGGCCTTGGCACTTCTGATAGGGGGACTGTTCCTCGTCCTCAAAGGCTACGCCGATTGGAGGATACCTCTGAGCTACCTGGGCACGGTCGCCATGCTGGGTTCCATCCCCTGGGCCTTCAGGCCTGACCTCTACCCCTCACCCATGTTCCACCTCCTTGCTGGAGGCCTTATGCTCGGAGCGTGGTTTATGGCCACCGACCCAGTGACCACGCCCGTGACCAAGGTAGGAAGGTACATGTTCGGGATCGGGGCTGGGGTCCTCGTGGTCATCATAAGGCTCTGGGGAGGTCTTCCCGAAGGGGTTATGTACTCCATACTCCTCATGAACGCGGTGACCCCTTTGATAGACAGGTACACGGTTCCAGTTCCTTTCGGGGGGAAGAGATGAGCGTATCTGCGAGGATGATGATCGTGCTCACCGTAGTGGGTGCCTTCTCCGGGCTATCCTTAGTCTACATGGACAAGTACGCCGAGCCCTATATAGCCCTCCACAAGAAGGAAGCCATAAGGGAGGCCATAGGTAAGGTCCTTCCCGACGTGGCCGGGGCGGAGGAGGTGCACAGGGACGAAATCGTAATTTACCGTGCTCTGGACTCCTCCGGAGGGCTCGTAGGCTACGCCTTCTTGGCCGAAGGTCCCGGGTATCAGGGGACCATACAGCTTATGGTCGGGGTCGCGCCCGACCTGAGGAGGCTTACGGGGATGGAGGTCCTGGAGTCCGTCGAGACCCCCGGCCTCGGTGCCAAGATAACTGAATCCAGCTTTAAGGAACAGTTCAGGGGATTGGAGGTCGTCCCCGCAGTAGGATACGTGAAGGCCGGTCGGAAGCCGGCCCCGAACGAGATAACCGCCATAACCGGGGCCACGATATCCTCCACCTCCGTCGTAAGGATAGTCAACGAGGGCCTGAAGGAGGTGCGCAGGGTGATAGACTTCCGGGCTGCAGAACCGGTGCCACTTAAAGAAGGAGGGACAAATTGAGCCGGAGACCTTGGTACAGGGAGTACCTGAAGGGCCTTTGGGAGGAGAACCCGATATTCAGGATGCTCTTGGGAATGTGTCCGACGTTGGCGGTGACGACGTCCGCCGTAAACGGCCTCTCGATGGGCCTTGCCACGACCTTCGTGCTGACCTCCACGAGCCTCGTGGTGTCGATAATAAGGAAGCTCGTGCCCAGCCAGGTCCGCATAGCCACCTTTACCATGATAATAGCCACCTTCGTTACCGTCGCGGACCTCTTCCTCAAGGCCAAGTTCCCCGCTATAAGCAAGGCCTTGGGCCCCTACGTTCCCCTCATAGTCGTGAACTGCTTTATACTAGGGCGTCAGGAGGTGTTCGCATCTAAGAACCCCACAGGCCGTTCCATCTTGGACGCCTTGGGGGTGGGTAGCGGGTTCATATTCGCCCTGACGCTTCTGGGGAGCATAAGGGAACTGTTGGGCTCGGGGGAGGTGTTCGGGCACGAGGTAATACCTAGCTGGCACCCCTGGGTAGTGATGATCCTTCCGGCCGGCGCGTTCCTAACGTTGGGGTTCCTGGTGGCCGCGATGAACATAATAGAGGAAAGGACCAGATAAAAGGGAGGTGAGATGGAGCTCCTTCTCATATTCGTAGCGGCGGTCCTTACGAACAACTTCGTGCTCCACTACTTCTTAGGCATATGTCCGTTTTTAGGGGTATCCTCAAGGATAGAGACAGCGGTGGGTATGGGCCTTGCTGTCATATTCGTTATGACACTAACGGCCACCGTGACATGGCTCATCTACCACCATGTTTTAGTCAGGTTCGGCCTGCCGTTTTTGGAGTACGCGGCCTTCATACTTGTGATAGCGTCACTGGTCCAGGTAGTGGAGATGTTCCTCAGGAAGTTCAGCCCCGAACTTTACAGGGCCTTGGGTATATACCTTCCCCTTATAACTACGAACTGCTCCATACTGGGCCTCGCTCTCTTCATGGTCCTCAGGGAATATGACTTCATAGAGGGGTTAGTGTTCGGCATCGGAGCCGGCATAGGCTTCACGCTCGTGCTGACTATAATGGCTGGGATAAGGGAGGAGCTTGCGTTCGCGGACCTACCGAGGGCCTTCAGGGGTGCTCCCATAACCTTAATAACTGCCGGGATATTGGCCCTCGCGTTCATGGGGTTCTCTGGGTTGATAAGGGTGTAAAGGGACCTCTAAGGAGGAGATATGAACCCGATATTGGTCTCGGTCTTGAGCATGGGGCTCTTAGCCTTGGCGTTCGCCACGATCCTGGCCGTGGTCAACAGGAGGCTCAGCGTCCGTGAGGACCCGAGGGTCGAGGCTGTGCTGGAGGCCCTTCCGAGCGCGAACTGCGGTGCCTGCGGGTTCGCAAGCTGTAGGGATATGGCCGAGAGGATAGTAAAGGGTGATGCCGAGCCCGGCGCCTGTCCCGTGGGTGGAGCCGAGTCCGCCCGCAGGATAGCCGAGATATTGGGTCTGGGTGAGGTCGAGGTCGTAGAGAAGGTCGCCGTGGTCCACTGCGCCGCGACGTCGGAACAGAAGGTCAAGGTCGCGGAGTACAGGGGGGTGACGAGCTGTTCGGCCGCGAACCTCTTAGGAGGAGAGTACGCATGCAGGTACGGATGCTTGGGATACGGCGACTGCGTCAGGGCCTGCAGGTTCGGCGCCATATCAATGGTCGACGGACGCCCCAGGGTGGACGTGGAAAGGTGCACGGGCTGCGGCAAGTGCGCCCAGGCCTGCCCAAGGGAGATAATAACCTTAGAGCCGTACGACAGGGAGAGAGGGGAAACGATCTTCGTGGCCTGTAACAACCCGGACAGGGCCCCTGCGGTCAGAAGGGTATGCGAGGTCGGATGCATAGGCTGCAGGATGTGCGCCAGGACCAGCGACAACGGGGCCTTCTACATGGACGGGAACCTGGCTAAGGTCGACTATGGGAAGGTATACGAGAGCGGGAACTGGGATGAGGTCGCGGAGAAGTGCCCGAGGAAGGTAATCCACAGTACAGGGAGGGTCCGGATGGAGAGGGCAGCATGACTGAGCTCGGGGTCGTCGTAGATGTCCCAGGGCCCGGAAGGGCCGTGGTCTCCTTTATAAGGAACCCCGCCTGCAGGAGGTGCGGGCTGTGTGCGGCTGAAGGGGAAAACATGCTGGCCGAGGTCGAGGACCCCCTCGGAGTCCTTCCTGGGCAGAGGGTGCAGGTAGCCATGTCCTCCGGGCTCTTCCTCAGGGCCTCCCTCTTGGTCTACCTCGTGCCCACCTTGACCTTCCTCTCGGGCGTCCTGATCGGATACACCCTCACGGGCTCCGAGCTTGTAGGGCTCGGCCTGGGCATCGCCTTCCTCCCCCTCGGCCTGGTTCCGGCCAAGGTAGCCACCAGAAGGTCTGGGAAGTTCACACCCCGTATAACCGCTGTTAGCGGAAATCCCGCTTAAGGATAGGCCTTACGATTTCTGCAAGCAGAGCTATCTTGCGCTGTGGATAGGTTCTTTATGAGCGCCTGGATAGTACCCGGTTTCCCTACGCTTCGCCCAAGTTTGCTGGCGCAAACCTCATATATCCGACGTCGAGCAAGCCTATACCGAAGAGATTTTGCTTGACATTTCCTTGGAGAGGACTTATATTATGTTGAAGTTGAGGTGGCCTTTGGAAGGGAGACCTGTAGGGAGGACCACAAGTTGCCCTTTCGGGCCTTGTGGTCTTTCTGTTATGGTCCCTTCCAAAGAGGAAAGTTTAACCACGTAGCAAAGGGGTAGTAGCATGCCGAAAGGAAGGGTGAAGTGGTTCAACGACGCCAAGGGGTACGGCTTCATCGAACGGGACGACGGGGAGGACGTGTTCGTGCACTTCTCCGCTATCGTCGGTGAAGGTTACCGCACCCTAGAGGAAGGCCAGGAGGTGGCCGCGCTCCAGGCGGTTGAGGTGTGCGGCTTGATGACCATGCCT
>DTYS01000193.1 GCA_012961755.1 Candidatus Latescibacterota bacterium | reverse complement strand
TACGAGGTGCTTCTGGAGGTTCTGGGAATAGAGCCGGAACCCATCAGGACCCCTCGTGTGAACCTTGGGGTCTCCTTCCGGATGATCCCGGAATTTGAGGAGAAGATACTGGAACACAGGGAAGGGCATTACTTGGTGCAGGATTGGTCCGGTGCCATCGTTGAGATATCGGATCGGTACGACCTCAGCTACCTGCGCTCCGCGAAGGACTTCGTGACCCGGAGGTGGCACAAGTTTCCGGTCGAAAGCAGGAAGGATTGGGAAGAGATGAAGAAACGCTACGACCCCAGGGCTCCGGGCAGGTTCCCGGAGGACTTCGAGGAACGGTGCAGGATCCTGAGGGACAGGGACTACGTGTTGGGAATTGGCTTCAACGGCCCGTTCTGGCAGCTGAGGGAATGGTTGGGCTTCGAAGGGCTCTGCACGATGATGGTGGACGACCCGGATTTCGTCTCGGAGATGGTGGACTTCTGGACGGACTTTGTGTACAAGACCTTAGAACCGATATTGGAGCAGGTGGAGCTGGATTGCGTTACGATCTCCGAGGACATGGCCTACAAGGGCCATAGCATGATCTCGCCGGACATGGTCAGGAAGTTCCTGTTCCCCGCGTACAGAAAGTGGGTGCCGGCGATCAAGGAGAGCGGATGCCCGGTGGTAAGCCTGGACTCGGACGGATACATAGGGGAGCTGATCCCGCTCTGGATAGAAGTCGGGATCAACTGCTGTACTCCCGTCGAGGTGGCGGCAGGCAACGATATAGTGGAATACAGGAGGCTATACGGAAGGAAGATGGCGTTCACAGGGGGGATAGATAAGCGAGCCATAGCCAAGGGTGGGAAGGTCATGGAGGATGAGGTTATGAGGGTCGTGCCGCCACTTTTGGAGGAAGGGGGATATATCCCCGGGTGCGACCACGGGGTCCCTCCGGACATATCCTGGCCGAACTTCGTGGAATACACAAGGTTGTTGGCCAAGCTTACTGGATGGCTTTAGGAGGGGCATATGGAACTCTTCCGCTTAGGGTTCATATCCGTCGGATTGTTGGACATCTTGGATATAGCTTTGGTGGCCCTCATATTCTATTATCTATTCACCATAATAAAGGGCACATATGCCGCCCAGATGTTGGTAGGACTTCTGTTCCTGCTTCTGGCCTCCGGGGTGGCCCAGTTGGTGAGGATGGAAGCCCTCTCATGGCTCGTGGCCAAGGTCCAGACCGTGTGGGTGATAGCGTTCGTGATCCTCTTCCAGCCTGAACTTAGGAGGGTCCTGCTACACTTAGGTCAGAACCGGCTCGTCAGGATGTTCTACAGGGGAGGCCAGGTCAGGGTCCTGGACGAGGTGGTGAAGGCGGCGAGCGCCCTCTCCGAGAGGGGGTACGGAGCGCTCATCGTCCTGGCCAGGAACACGGGACTGGCACCCGTGATAGAGACGGGGATTCCGTTGAGGGCCGAGGTCTCCGCTCCCCTTCTGGTGTCCATATTTACCCCACGCTCCCCCCTCCACGACGGCGCTGTGGTGGTACAGGACATGATGGTCGAAGCGGCTAAATGTATACTGCCCCTCTCGGAGAACCCCAACATAGACCCCTCGTTGGGCACGAGGCACAGGGCAGCCTTGGGGCTATCAGAGGTCTCGGATGCCGTGGTCGTGGTGGTGTCCGAGGAGACCCAGACGATATCCCTGGCCTCCGGGGGGATGTTGGACGTAGGGCTGACCCCTACGAGGCTCCGGGCGAGGTTAAACCAGTTGTTTACGGGTGAACGATAATGCGGACCTGCAGGATCGGCCTCGTCCTCCTGATCTTGGGCCTCCCCATTTCCTCACACGGGGAAGCTTTCTTCGGCCTCGCACGGAAGGATTCGGAGGGGCTTAAGGAGCTTGTGTCTTCCCCCCTTTCCCTCCTGAGGAAGCACGACTTCCATGAACTTGAGGTAAGTCCGGACTTCGGAAGGAGGGTCGTACGCTTGTCCGAGGGGAAGCTTTCGCCGACCGTGGAGGTGGGCCTGGAGGAATATCTTGAGGCTCAGCTCCACGATCTGTTGCGCAGGGAATGGTACGCCCATAAGGGCCAAGTTCCTAAGGATAATCCTTCCAAGAGGAAGAGAGATCTAGAGATAGAACTTCCCGTCAAGTTCCCCAAGGTGATGGAGAGGTTCCTCGGGCGAGGGAGTAAGATATCCGTAACGGGGATGCAGAAGATATCCTTGGGGGGCAGGAGCGAGTGGACGGAGGGGGAGGTCTCCACCGTGGCGGGCAGGGTCTCGAAGTTTCCGAGCCTCACTATGGAGCAGAAGTACAGGTTCACAGTGGAAGGGACGGTGGGGGAGAGGATACACATAAGGATGGACAGGGACAGCGAGCGCACGACCGAATGGGAGAACACCCTCAAGCTCTGGTACGACGGAGACGAGGACGGGATAATTCAGAGGATAGAGGCGGGAAACACCTCCCTGTCCCTGCCGGGTACCTATTTTGCGGGGGTGAGCACCCGACACAAGGGGCTCTTCGGGATAAGGACCCAGGGGAAGCTTGGACCTGTAGACTTCACCTTGATAGCAAGCCAGGAGAAGGGAGCGGCCGCCACCAAGACCTTCAAAGGGATGGCGGAGAAGGAAAGGATAAGGATCAGGGACTATGACTATGAGGAGAACGTCTACTTCTTCTTGGACGACAGGTACAGGGAGAGGTGGCAGAAGTTCCGTAAGCCCGGAAACATCGTAGAATACGAACCTGCGGATTCCGTAGTGGCCATCACGGTTTACCTCGACGATGGGAACCCCACCAACAACGAGATGGACAGGATGGGGTGGGCCTTCTACGACCCGGAACGTCCAGATTCTACGAGGCCGGGGTACGGGGAGAAGGGATATTTTCATCCCTTGGACCCGACGGAGTATTTCGTGGAAAGGGCCTTAGGATATATAGTGTTGAAGCGGAGGGTCGAGGATAGACAGGTGTTGGCCGTGACCTTCAGGACCGCCGGAGGGGAAAGGGTAGGGGACGATTCGGGGGACGTGCTTCGCCTCAAGCTTCTGAAGCCCAGGAACCCCCGTCCTGACTATCCCACGTGGAACTACACATGGAGGAACGTCTATTACCTAGGGTCGAAGGGAATAGACCCCGACGGATTCGAACTTAGGATATTGAAGGAGGTCCCGGGAGGTCAACCTCAGGAGGCGGAAAGCGGCGTGCCCTACGTCCAGCTACTGGGCATAGACAGGCACGGGGATGGAGGACTCGACACCCCGCCGGACGGCATCGTCGACCCGGAGTACATAGACTTCGAGCGTGGGGAGCTCATATTTCCGGACCTCAGACCCTTCGATTCGGATTCCAACGGGATAGTAGAACGACTTCCCCAGCTCTACGACTCCAAGGACAGCAGGACACGGATGGAGGCGAGCAAGTACTTATTGGAGGTCTCCTACCAGAACCGTAGGACGAGGTTTAACTTAGGACCGAACATATTGGAGGGGACGGAGGTGGTGCAATTGAACGGTAGGCCCCTGAAGAAGGGGGTGGACTACGAGATAAACTACTACACGGGGGAACTTACCTTCACAGGAGCCGCCGCGGACGAGGCCTCGAGCCCCTCCTCTGAGGTAGAAGTGAAGTACCAGACGGCGGACATCTTCGGAGCCTTCGGGAGACAGAAGCACCTCCTGGGCCTCAGGGGGGAGTACAGGTTCTGGGAGGAGCGGGGACTTCTGGGGATGAGCCTCCTATACAGGGGCGAGAGTACCCCCGACAGGAGGGTGAAGGTCGGGTCGGAGCCCTCCCGTAACCTCCTCTTCGACCTGAACACCAACATAAGGTGGGAGTCGGGGTGGCCCCTCGGAAAGTTCAGGCCCAAGTTGGAACTTTCCGCGGAGATGGCCAGAAGCTTCCCGAACCCCAACACTAAGGGGGTCGGATACATAGACGACTTCGAGGGAGTGAGGGAGCTCACCTCCTTGGGCGTAGGTAGAAGGATATGGACCCTTGCGAGTCCTCCCGTGGGGAAGGAGGAGGACGAGAAGGGGAGGCTCATATGGTACAACCCGTACGAACGGGTCCCGATAACCGAAATATGGCCTAACAGGAAGGTCGCCCCGACACAGGATAGGACGGACGTGCTGGTCCTGGACTTCGCCCCTAAGGGAGGTGAGCCCTCCTCCTGGGGAGGTGTGATGAGGGCCTTTCAGGGGGGAGGATACGATCTTTCGAGGAGGGAGTTCCTGGAGATATGGGTGAAGGGTGAGGAAGGGGTGCTCCACGTGGACCTCGGAGCCATAAGTGAGGACGTCATACCCAACGGGAGGCTGGACACCGAGGACAGGCTCATAAATGGGGTAAGGGACGGGGTTCTCCAGCCCGAGGAGGATGTAGGTTTGGACGGGATGGACGACGAGGAGGAGTTGGACTTCTACCTCAGGGAGGCAGGGGTGGACCCCTCGGGGATGTCCAGGGCGGAGAAGGTGGATAGGTTCAAGGAGCTCTATCCGGAGAGGGACCCCGAGGACCCGAGCGGCGACGATTGGAGGTACAGCGAAAGGAGGCCGAGTGATTACTCCCACATAAACGGCACCGAGGGCAACGGTCCGGACAGGCGGGGTCAGCCCGACACGGAGGACATAAACAGGAACGGGTACCTGGACGAGTGGAACGACTATTACTCCTATACTATAGATCTATCGAAGGACGAATACGAGGTCGAGGGCACCGAACACAACGGATGGAGGCTTTTGAGGGTGCCGCTGTGGAGGGCGGCCCAAAGGGTGGGGAAGCCGGACTCCACGAGGGTCGAGTTCGCAAGGGTGTGGGTGGACGGCCTCACGGAGCCGGTAAAGGTTTGGATAGCCCAGATGGAGATCGTGGGCAGTAGGTGGCTGAGGCTCCCTGGCGAAGGGGAGATAAGGATCTCGGTCAAGAACACCGACGAGAACGAGGACTATCGCTCCCCACCGGGACTTCCTATCGAGATAGATCAACTTACAGGAGTTCCTAAGAGGGAGCAATCCCTCGTGCTCAAGTTCGATGAGCTTCCCCCCGGAGGGGGGATGGGGGTCTACAGGATTTCGGGGACGGCGGAGGACTACACAGGTTACAGGACCCTCAAGCTCTGGGTGTACGGCGGGGATGGGGTCTCGAAGGGGGATTCTTTGGTGGCCTTCGTCCGCTTCGGCGCCGACTCCTCCAACTACTACGAGGCCAGGCTCACCATCTTCCCTGGCTGGAGGGAACTGAGGGTCCCCCTGGAGACCTTGACCCAGTTGAAGTACAGGGCCATACAGGGTTCCCTCGATTTATCCTTCCAGGGAAACTTGGGGGTGAAGGGGACCCCATCGCTTTCCTCCGTGAAGTGGATAAGTTTGGGAGTGTATAACTTCGGAGATGACCCCTTTTCGGGGGAGGTTTGGTACGACGAACTTTGCCTGGACGACGTCCGAAAGGAACCAGGAACGGCCCTGAGGGCTTCCCTTCAAGCCGGGCTGGGGGAAGTTCTGAGGGTGCAGGGAAATTACACCGGCCGAGGGGAAAACTTCATGAGCTTCGGGGAGAACAGGCTGGGGGGATGCACGGATCGATCGTACACCCTTAGGGGGGACCTAAGGTTGGGGAAGTTATTTCCCGAATCCTGGGGGATATCCCTGCCCGTAGGCGTGACCCTCAGGGAGAGGACCCGCTTGCCCAAGTTTCAACCTGGTTCGGATATAGTGCTTCCGAAGGAAGGACGCATGAGGGAGAGGAGTTACGAACGTGGAAGGAGCTTGAACTTCTCCTTCCAGATGAGACCCGAAAAGGCTCCGAAGCTCCTGGCCCTCACCTTGGGGAAGCTACATCTGAGGGGCTCCTATTCTTCATCCAAGGCTCGCTCGCCGCAGAGGCCGTCGGACAGGAGGCTTTCTTACGACGGCTCCCTCAAATACGAGCTCGTCCCTAAGCGCAGGGGGTTCCGACCATTGAAGTGGTTGGGATTGGGAACATCCATCTACTACCTCCCGAACAGGATCTCGGCTGAGGTGAGGATGAGGAGGCAGGAGCAGGAGTACCTGGCCTCCTCGGTCAAGGATACCACACGTAGGGTGATATACGAACTTCAGGAGGACTACGGGACCGGCCTTCGTCCTCTGGAGTCCTTAGAGTTAAGGTACAAGTTCGGCAGGAGATGGGACCTGAGGGAAGAGATCAGGACTGAGGTGGACCGTTCCCAGAGGGTTTCTTTAAGATGGAACCCCAAGCTCCTGAGGTGGTTCTCCCAGAGGTACGATCTTGAGATCTCCTACTCGGAGAGGTCAGACCCCAGGTACAGGAAGGAGGGGGGAAGGGACATATCCAGGCAGAGGAGGCTCTCCGGACACTGGGGATTGGACCTGCCGTCCCTCCTCCGTCCCCTCTCGCCGAAGCTGGCGGGGACCTTGGGGAAGGTCTCGGGAACGTTCTCCCGCTCCCTTAGGTCATCCATGCCCGGGGTCCTGGGAAGGCCTTCACTGAGGTACCAATTTGGGATCGAAGGGAAGGCCGAGGGCCTCGGTAGGGTGAAGGCGGCCTCCAGGAAGGAATCTCGATCCTCCTCCGAGAGGTTAGAACTTTCCACCACCCTCCGGTTTCCCCTCCGCATCAGCATGAAACCTAAATATGGGCTCGAAAGGAGGACCGAGGAAAGCACGAGCAACACCATCAGGGGCTGGACATGGACCGCTCCTGCCATCTCGCTTCAGTGGGACGGCATGCCGACCTTCGGGCCTTTGAGAAGTACGAGGTTCTCCCTCTCCTACGAGCGCAAGCTCTCACGGAGGGAGGCGGGGGGG
Organism: Candidatus Latescibacterota bacterium; assembly: GCA_012961755.1. GTDB lineage: Bacteria > Latescibacterota > 4484-107 > B68-G9 > B68-G9 > B68-G9. The sequence goes on along the minus strand of DTYS01000193.1, from coordinate 729 downwards.
AGACCACTTTCGGAGTCCAGTGGTCACTTCTTCCGCCCCCTCCTCTCCTGGAACGCCCAGTGGAGGAACGGGATGCAGACAACCTTGAGGCTCAACCTGAAGCGTTTTAGGGAGAGGGACAGGAGGAGCGGCAGGACGAGCGAGGATGGGGAGGAGGCCTTGGAGCTCTCCGGAAGGTACAGGCTGGAGCCTAAGGGACGCGTGAGGATACTTCCGTGGAAGAGCGTATACTTGAAGAGTAGCCTTGACCTTTCCTTAAAGGCAAGTTACAGGCATACTTATCGTGGTATAGGTGGGATACGGAGCAAGGAGGAAGCGTCCTGGTCGATCTCGCCGGAGGTGAGCTACAGGTTCAGCAGGAAGATCACGGGGGGGGCGAAGGTAAAGGTAGGGGACAGGAAGGACAGGATGCTCGGGACCACGAGGAAGGTCAGGGAGGTGAGGATCTGGGCGGAGATAAGGTTAGATTAAATACCTCGGCCATGTTCCTGGACAGGAAGGAGCAGCTCGTAGCCCTCGCCTTAGCTGTGACCCTTCTGGTTGGTTCGGGGGTCTCCCTCTATAGGAAGGGACGTCGACCGACGGAGCTCGAGGTGGTGGAGGCCGTTCGGCCCCCCCCCGCCAAGGTGGAGGTAAACGCCGCAACGGAGGAGGAGCTCGAGGCCCTGCCCTACATAGGGCCCAAGCTGGCCAGGAGGATAATATCCTACAGGAGGAGGAACGGCCCGT
>DTYS01000192.1 GCA_012961755.1 Candidatus Latescibacterota bacterium | reverse complement strand
TCCTGCTCCTCCTGCTCTACGGAACTTTCATATCCCTTTCCCTCAAGCTCACAGGATAACCGAAGGAGGAAGGATGCGAAAGGAGGAACAGCTGGCCCTCATGAGGGAGGTCGGGGTCGTGGCCGTGATAAGGATAGACGACCCCGAGAAGGTGTCCCCGGTGTTCGACGCCCTCCTGGAGGGGGGTATCAAGTGCTTAGAGGTCACGATGACCGTGCCCGACGCCGTACGGGTGATCTCGGAGGTCAGGGGGAGGTTGCCCGAGGGGATGCTACTGGGTGCCGGAACGGTCCTCGACTCCCAGACAGCGAGGGCCGCCATGCTCGCCGGCGCTGAGTTCATCGTGAGCCCCGTAACTGACTACGAGACCATAAGGCTCTGCAACAGGTACGATAAGGCCGTGATACCCGGAGCACTCACCCCAACCGAGGTCGTGCGGGCTTGGGAGGCCGGAGCCGATATGGTCAAGGTCTTCCCCGCAAGCTTAGGAGGACCGGCATACATAAGGGCCCTGAAGGCGCCCCTACCCCAGATATCCCTCGTGCCCACGGGGGGGGTCTCCCTCGAGAACGCTGGGGAGTACATAAGGGCAGGAGCTGAGGTGCTGGCCGTCGGCGGAAAGCTCGTGGACAGGAAGGCCGTCGCGGAGGGGAACTTCGGTGCGATAAGGGACTACGCCCGTAAGCTCATAGAGGTCGTAGCCGAGGCGAGGCGGGGTTAGACCCGAACCTTCTTCACCTTAGGGTAGAGGGTCCCGAGCCCCATGTCCGCGGCCATCGCGAGGTGTTTTATCTTCCGGGGCTCGGTCCTCCTACCCCACCATGGGGCGAGCCTTACTGCCACAGCGTCCGCTTCCAGGACCTTCCTGCTCGCCACTATCGCTTTCAGGTGGGCCACCTTCCCCGGCCCTCCGGGCCCCTTGGTGAGGAGGGCCCTGGTGGCGTCCACGATCGTGAGGTCGGCCCTGACGACGGTGGCCAGCTCCGCCAGGGTCCTGTGCAGGTCGGTCCTGTGGAAGTACCCCCTGTCCCACACGAGCCCCAACATCCCCTTTATCCCCAGGCTCACCCCCGCGGCGCTGTGGGACTTGGCCACGGGAACGTGGATGACCCTGTCGGCCTCCAGAAGGGCTTTGAGGAGCTTTACCTTGCGCAGGACCTTGCCCTTGGGGACCTTCACCTCCTCATAGAACCTTTCCCTGTCCGCCATGAGGATGGAGACCTTCCTCATCCCCTTCAGTGCCTCACCTATTCCCGTGCGGTCTATACACCTCCTCGGATCGTGAAGCGGATGGTCCGCCACCACGACCCTCCGGGCCCCCGCCTCCAAGCACATCCTCACGACCTCCCCGACCACTACAGGATGCGTCGTCGCGGACCATTCCGGAGGCCTAGCGAAGGAGATGTTGGGCTTCACGAGCACCAGGTCCCCTGGTCCTACGATGCTCCCCATACCTCCGAGCGCGTCCACGGCCGCCCTCAGGGCCCTCGCAGGGTCCCCCTCCGCTACGACCACCTCCGGCCCCTTCCCCCAGATGGGAGGGGGGAGGAGCAGGCCCAGGGCTGCCCCGGCGCTCAACCTTATGAACTCCCTCCTGTCCATGTCCCCTCCAGTTCTTTGACCATCTTTATCCAGACTCCCGCCCTCCCGACCTCCCTGAACCCAGCCCTGAGGTACAACCTCCTCGCCCTCTCGTTCCCCTCCCCCACCCAAAGCATGACCCTTCCGTGGTCCTCGGAGAACCTCCTCAGGACCTCCGAAAGCAGGGCCCTTCCTATTCCCATGCCCTGGAAGTCCGGGTCCACCACGAACTCGTGTATGTTCCCGACCTCTCCCAACTGCCTGTCGTGCCAGTACCTGTGGCCTGAGATGAAGCCCACAGGTTCCCCTCCCTCGTAGGCCACCAGGAACATCTGCGGGTCCCCCCTGTACAGCCACCTGAGGTACGACCTCACCTCCCATGAGGAAGTATACGCGTAGGCCTCCATACCCCTGTACGCCCTCCTGTATATCTCCACGAGGCGCTTCCTACGTTCCCCGAACTCCCGCGGGGAGACGGCCTCTACCTTCACCCCGACAGGAAGGCACGGGTGGCCTCCCCCAACCTCCCTATGCCCTCCTCTATCACCTCCTCCCTCTCGTGGCAGAAGGAGAGCCTGAAGACATTTCTGACGGATTCGTCCGGGTAGAAGGCGGAACCTATCACGAAGGCCACCTTCCTCTCCACGGCCATGTGGAACAGGTCCAGAGCGTCCCTTCCCTCCGGTATGGTCACCCAGATGTAGAAACCTCCCAGAGGTTCAGTCCAGCGCACACCTCCGGGCATGTGCCTCCTCAGGGAGGACACCATGGCGTCCCTGCGTGAGCGGTATATCTCCCTCAAGTTAAGGACGTGCTCGTCCAAGAAGCCGTTCCTGTGCAGCTCCACGACCATAGCTTGAATAAGGGGGCTCGGGCACACGTCCAACATCTGCTTCGCCATCTCGAACCTATCTATGAGCTCCTCCGTACCGACAATCCAACCGAGCCTTATGCCCGGGGACACTATCTTCGAGAAGCTCCCCAAGTATATCACCCTACCGTCCTCGTCCACGGCCTTTATGGGCCGAACCTCCTCATCGCCCGCCCCGAAGCCCAGCTCTCCGTATGCATCGTCCTCGACCACCAGTAGGTCGTACCTGCGGGCGAGCTCCAGGATTCCCTTCCTCTTCTCCTGCGATGTGAGGGTTCCGGTGGGGTTCTGGAAGTTGGGGATCGTATAGAAGAACTTGGGCCTCCTCCCCTCCCCGAGGAGGCCTTCGACGGTGCGCTCGAGGGCCCTCAGGTCCACCCCGTCCTCCTCCACGGGCACGCCCACCACCTCGGCCTGGTAGTTGCGGAAGGCTCCCAAGGCGCCTATGAAGCTCGGGGCCTCTACGAGCACGACGTCGCCCGGGTCCACGAAGAGCTTCGCGCACAGGTCCAGCCCCTGCTGGGCCCCGCTCACCACCAACACCTCCCTCGGCCCGACCTCCGTTCCCCTCCGCGCCATACGCTCCCTTATGACCTCCACGAGCCCCTCGTCCCCCCTGGCAGGCCCGTACTGTAGCAGCACCTCGCCCCTCTCCCTGAGGAGACCGGAGATGACCGATGCCGCCTCCTCCCTCGGAAAGGAGCTGGGGTCCGGGAGCCCTCCTGCGAAGGATATGACCCCAGGCTGCATGGAGAGCCGGAACAGCCTCCTTATCTCCGAGCCCTTCATCCCTAAGGCCCGCTCGGACAGTTTACCTTCCCACATCACCTTCCTCCTTCGAGGAATATATAACAACTTTCCCCCTCGGTCAAGCCCTTACAAAGACCTTGCTCCCCAGGGAAGGAGATGTTATCTTTAACGTGTGCTGAGCACCTTCCTCCGCATATTGAAGGGTGTAGGACCCCTCTGGCCCCTGTTCGTGGCCGCTACGATCCTGGCCGTGATCTACGCCTCTATGGGGGGCGTAAGCGTCTGGACCATAGCGCCCTTCATGAAGAACATCTTTCACACCGGGACCAGGGCAACGATCCACGAGGCCCCCCTCCAGAAGGGCCCGACCGGGGTCCTGAAGGCCAAGCTCAGGCGTTATACCGATAGTCTGGTGCTCGGGAGGACCCCCCAGGAGACCCTCCTGAGGCTCTGCATCATCATATTCTCGGTGACGCTCCTCAAGAACCTGGCAGGGTACCTCCAGAGCGTGCTTATGGCCACGGTGGAACAGGGGGTCATAAAGAACTTTCAGGACAGGCTCTACGCGCACCTACTCCGTATGCCACTGTCGTTCTTCCACAACACCTCGACCGGAACCTTGATCTCCAGGATAACGAACGACGTGACGCTCTTAAGCCAGGCCCTCAGGGACTCCCTCATAGGCCTGTTCAGGGACCCCTTCACGGTCCTGGCCTGCCTCGTCGTTATGGTGGTCCTCTCCTGGAAGCTCACCCTGCTCGCCGTGGTCCTCGTGCCGGTGAGCTACCTGGCCATCCGGAGGATGGGCAGGAAGATAAAGAAGTACTCCGTCCGCTCACAGGAGGGGATGGCGGAGATAACCAGGACCTTGGAGGAGACGATATCCGGGATAAAGATGGTCAAGGCCTTCGCAATGGAATCCTTCGAACAGTCGAGGTTCCGTGGGGCCACCGGAAGGCTCATGCGCCACCTCGTGAAGTTCGCCAAGGTAAGGAGGCTGTCCTCCCCCCTCTCGGAGGTCCTCGGCACCGCGAGCGCCGTGCTCCTGCTGTGGTTCGGCGGAAGGCAGGTGCTCTCCGGAGGGGAGCTGAGGCCGGAGGAGTTCATGGCCTTCCTCTTCGCTTCGCTCTATATGATGCAGCCGCTCAGAAACATAGGAAACATGTACGGCAACATAAAGGTCGGAGTATCAGCAGCTGAGAGGATATTTTCCGTCCTGGACATGGAGACGGAGGTGAAGGACGAGGGAACCTTGGAGGTCGACGACCTCAGGGAGGGGATAAGGTTCTGCGGAGTATACTTCGCCTTCGACGGCGGTCCCTATGTGCTCAGGGACATAGACCTCTACGTCAGGAGGGGG
>DTYS01000191.1 GCA_012961755.1 Candidatus Latescibacterota bacterium | reverse complement strand
GAATACGGGGACTTGGCCGGGATAGTCACCTTGGAGGACCTGCTTGAAGGGGTGGTGGGCTGGATAATGGACGAGAGGGAGAGGTGGAGGAACCAGCCCCGCTTTCTGGACGGTAACAGGGCTTTGGTCTCCGCGAGGATGGACCTGGAGAGGTTCAACGACCTCTTCGGGACCGAAATCGATTCCGAGGAGGCCGAGACCATAGGCGGGTACCTCATGGAGAGGCTGGGAAGGGGGCCGAGGGGGGGGGACGGGATCGCTGTCAGAGATGTAGAGGTAAGGGTGGTCAGGGCCGCACCGAACAGGGTCTTGGAGGTTGAGGTGAGAAGGCTTAGGCCCGGGGGTGTATGAGTTCGCTCTTGATAGGCATAGTGGCCTGTGTGCTCCTCAGTGGCTTCTTCTCTGGGGTTGAGACCGGGCTCGTTTCCTGCAACAGGCTGAAGGTAAGGCACCTGGCCGAAGGAGGGAGTTGGAGGGCCCGCATAGCCGACAAGCTTCTGGCCGAGCCCGAGAGGTTCTTGGTGCTGACCCTGGTAGGGAACAACATCTCCCTCGTGACGGCGACCACCCTCACCACATACCTTTTCGTCCGCCTCGTCGGGGAGGGAAGGGCGGAATGGATGACGACCTTGATCCTCCTTCCCAACATTCTCCTCTTCGGGGAGATCATACCCAAAGCGGCCTTCAGGCACTGGGCGGACAAGTTGGTCCTTTGGACATCTCCCATCCTTTGGTGCTTCCTTCACCTCCTTATGCCCATAATATGGCTCACCGTTGTGCCTACGAGGTTCATCCTGAGGACCATCTTTAAGGTTTCTCCCGAAGAACGCTCCCATATGATATCCAGGGAGGAGCTGAGGGCCCTTATAGAGGAAGGTAGAAGAAGTGGCTCGGTGGACCAGGAAAAGGGCAGGATGTTGACCGAGCTTTTTAAGGTAAGGGGGACGCCCGTAAGGGACGTTATGGTCCCTATATCTAAGGTTCCCAAGGCTGATGTTAGGACAGAGGTAAGCGACGCTGTGCGCTTGCTCTTAGATCTCGGAGGCCCAGGGGTGGTGGTGCTCAGGGATGGGAAGGCTGTAGGCATCGCATTCCCCGACAGGATGTTGGAGGCTCGGGAGGGAACGAAGCTCGGGGAGATAGTGGAGGGTGTGGAGTGGGTGCAGGAGCACGAGAGGGCTTACAAGGTCTTGGACAGGTTGCGAAGGAGCAGCCACCACGTCGCCCTGGTGGAGGGACACTTGGGAGGTTGTATAGGTCTGGTCAGGCTGGAGGACGTCGTGGAGGAGATAGTGGGAGAGATATGGGAAGAGGTATGACCATATTGGTGGTGAGCAAGGACGAGGAACTCAGGAAAGGTATGGTCTCCTGGTTTGAGGGTGAAGGAGGACATGTCGTGTTAAGCGAGGGGGGACGTCCGGCCCTCTCCTTGGTCGAGAGGGGAAACGTGGACCTCGTGGTGTGGGACGGGGAGGACGTAAGGGAACTCGAGGCCCTATGTAGGGAGGCTAAGAGGCATTACCCCAAAGGCATGGTGGTCTCGGTATCGGACGGGGATGTCCCAAGCTGGGTCCAGGTGGACGGGGTCCTGGAGAGGCCCGTCGTGAAGGAGGACCTGGAGAGGTTCCTTAGACATGTTGAGGAGAGGGAGAGGTTCCTCTCGGAGAACGGGCTGATAGGACGGTCGGAGGCTATGCAGGAGGTCTTCGAGACCGCCTTGGAGGTGGCCCACACGGACGTCCAGGTGTTGCTTACAGGAGAGAACGGCACGGGCAAGGACCTTTTGGCCAAGGCCATCCATAGCCATAGTCCGAGAAAGGAGGGACCTTTTATCCCCGTCAACTGTGGTGCCATCCCGGAAAGTCTGATAGAAAGCGAGCTATTCGGGTACGAGAGGGGGGCTTTCACCGGAGCCACCGGGAGGCGCGTAGGGATGTTCGAGGCTGCCCACGGTGGGACCATATTCTTGGACGAGATAGGGGAGATGCCCCTATCCGCGCAGGTGAAGTTGCTTAGGGTTTTGGACGAGAGGAAGATAATGAGGATAGGAGGTAGGGAACAGATATCCGTAGACGTGAGGGTGATAGCTGCCACCAACAGGGACCTACGTCAGGAGGTCCTGGAAGGGAACTTCAGAAG
>DTYS01000190.1 GCA_012961755.1 Candidatus Latescibacterota bacterium | reverse complement strand
TCTTCTTCCACGTGAAGAAGACCGACAGCGCGGGGGAGGACGGGGACTTCCTTAAGAAGGTCCATCTTATAGAGGAGGTGGACTCCTTCGTGCCCAGGCTCCTCTCCCTAAGGCCGGATGTTTTCGTGGTCACGGGTGACCACTCCACGCCTGCCCTCTTCAAGGCCCACAGTTGGCATCCAGTTCCCGTGGCCCTCATGAGCTGCTGGAGCCGCAGGGACGATGTCTCGGCGTTCTCGGAGAAGGAGTGCGCCAAGGGCTCCCTCGGCAGGTTCCCGGCCACCGAACTTATGGCCCTCATGCTCGCCCACGCTGGACGTTTGGCAAGGTTCGGGGCCTGAACCAGCGAAAGGGGTCGTGCGTACGCCCCCATGATACCCACCGTTATTTTCCCGACCATCGAGGAGGTCCTCTCTCGTTAACCTTTCCTGGGCTGGAAAACGCCCTCTTCCCCAAAATCTCTTGACAAGGAAGGAGATTTTCTTTATTTTGCTTCTCTGTCCGGTCTGTACAGGAAGCTTCGGGCTCGGAGGGAGGGTCCGGCTGAGGACTTTGTGACGGAGGTCACGGAACATATCTTTGCAAAGAGGAATTTTGGACCTCGGGAGCATGTCATGATAATTACCCAAACTCCGTTGCGCATAAGCTTGGCAGGAGGGGGGACGGATTTAGAGGCGTTTTACAGGTACGAGGACGGGATGGTGCTGAACATGGCCATAGACAAATACGTCTACGTGATAGTAAAGGAGAGGTTCGACGACAAGATCTACATTAATTACTCCCGCAAGGAGATAGTTGACTGCGTGGACGAAATCCAGCACGAACTTGTCCGTGAGGCCATGAGGAAGACGGGGGTCGAGAAGGGCGTCGAGATAACCACCTTAGCGGATATCCCCTCTGAGGGTTCCGGGCTCGGCTCCTCGAGCAGTATAACCGTGGGACTTCTGAACGCCCTTTACATGTACCAAGGAGAACAGGTCCCTCCGGAGAGGCTAGCTAAGGAGGCGTGCGAGATAGAGATAGATATATGTGGTAAGCCGATAGGCAAGCAGGACCAGTACATAGCCGCTTACGGTGGTATAAGGCTCTTCACGTTCCGTAAGGACGGGACGGTCGAGGTGGAGAAGATAGAGCTTCCCGACGATAAGTTTCGCAAGCTCGGTTCGAACCTCCTCCTGTTCTTTACGAACCGCACGAGGAAGGCCGAGGCCATCCTGAAGAAGCAGAAGGAGGACACCTCAAAAAAGCTCGATATCCTCCGAGGAATGAAGGACCTCGTGTTCAACGCCAAGGAGGCCATATTAAATCACAGCTTCGACGACATCGGTCCGATCCTGCACAGAGGATGGGAGCTGAAAAGGCAGCTCGCCGAGGGCATAAGCGACCAGGAGCTGGACTCCATCTACAAGCTTGCCTTAAAGGCAGGGACCACGGGAGGCAAGATATCAGGGGCGGGTGGGGGAGGTTTCTTCCTCCTCTACGTCCCGAGGCAAAAGCATGACGATGTCCGGAATGCTATGGAGGAGATAGGCCTAAGGGAACTTCCGTTTATGTTGGAGAGGGACGGGAGCAAGGTTATATTCAACGTAAGGAGGTATCCGACGAAGTAGGAGGGGCGATGTTCGGAAGCTACTTCGACGAGGTCAAAGGGATCTGTGAGAGGATGGACCAGAGGCCTGTGGAAGAGATGATAGAGGTCTTCATGAGGGCGTACGAGGAGGGGAGGAGGATATTCTTCTTCGGAAACGGAGGAAGCGCGGCTGCCGCCTCCCACTTCTGTGAGGATTTGGGGAAGAGCACCCTTTTGGGACTGGAGGCGAAGCGCAGGATTAAGGTCATAAGCCTCACCGACAACACCCCCTACATCACGGCATGGGCCAACGACGAGGGGTACGAAGTTATATTCGAACAACAGCTCGCGAACCTCGCCGAACCTGGGGATGTGACCGTGGCCATAAGTGGCTCGGGGAACAGTCCAAATGTGCTAAGAGCTACGGATTATGCGAATAAAAATGGCCTCTTCACCATAGGTATGACGGGATACGACGGGGGGAAGCTCGGGAAGATGGTGAAGATCAACGTCCATGTCCCGTCCTTCGATATGGGTCTGGTCGAGGGGGTACATCTTTTATTGGTGCACTACGTTGTGGACAGGATGAGGGAGAAGATCGTGAGGGATGGGTAGAGCGGAAGGTCGCACGATGAGTTGGAACTTCCCCTCGCGCTTCTACTTCATAACCCACAGGCCGAGTTCGGAAAACGGCATACTGCAGGACGTGAAGGAGGCCCTCGAGGCGGGGGTGAGGATCGTCCAGTACAGGGAGAAGGAACTTTCATTAAGGAGGCAGATCGAGGAGGCCCAGGAGATCCTGAAGCTCTGCAGGAAGTTCGAAGCCACCTTCATCGTGAACGACAGGGTCGACCTTGCCTTGGCCGTCGGGGCGGACGGCGTGCACCTGGGTCCTGAAGATATGCCGCCGGAGCTCGCTAGGAGGATCTTAGGGGAGGGGAAGCTCGTGGGCGTATCGGTAGGGAGCGTCCAGGAGGCCTTGAGGGCGAAGGAGGCCGGGGCGGATTACATCGGCGTGGGGCCGATCTTCCGTACGTTCACCAAGTCCGACGCAGGACATCCGATAGGGCCCGGCAGGTTGAGGGAGGTCAGGAGCGCCGTGGACCTTCCCGTAGCTGCCGTAGGGGGGATAACTTTGGAGAACGTGAGGGAAGTTGGGGACGCCGGGGCGGACGCCGTATGTGCGATATCAGCGGTCTCCGGAAGGGATGTAAGGGAAAAGGTGAGGGCCTTCCTGGAGGTCCTCGGGAGGTGATGGGAGATGACCCAGCTAGAACGTGCGCTCGAAGGCGAGGCCACCGAACAGATGGCAAAGGTGGCCGAAGATGAGGGGATAGATGTAGATGTCCTGAGGAAGGCGGTCGCCGAAGGACGTGTGGTCATACCCCACAACCCGAGGCACGGCGCCAGGCCTTTGGGAATAGGGGAAGGCCTGAGGGTCAAGGTGAACGCCAACTTGGGGACATCCCCGAGGCATATAGATCTTGAAGAGGAGATAGAAAAGCTTAGGGCGGCCGTCGATGCCGGGGCGGACACGGTCATGGACCTGAGCACCGGAGGGGACCTGGACGAAATTCGACGTGCGCTTCTGGAAGCGAGCCCCGTCCCCTTGGGGACGGTCCCCATCTATCAGACCGTGGCCGAGGTCGGGATAGAGGAGATGAAGCCTGGGGACATCTTCCGCACTATAGAACGACATGGCCGACAGGGAGTGGACTTTATAACAGTCCATTGCGGAATAACCAAAGAGAACGTGGAATTGGTCCCAAGGAGGACAGGAGGGATAGTCTCCAGGGGCGGAGGGTTCCTTTACCAGTGGATGAGGCTTACGGGGAGACAGAACCCCCTCTACGAGTCCTTCGACGACCTGTTGGCCATAGCCAAGGAGTACGACATGACCCTGAGCCTCGGGGACGCCCTGAGGCCAGGTTGCGTAGACGACGCTACCGACGAGGCGCAGCTTGCGGAACTTAGGACCCTCGGGGAGCTCGTGCTGAGGGCGAGGGAGGCTGGAGTCCAGGTTATGGTCGAGGGGCCGGGTCATCTGCCTATGGACCAGATAGGGAAGAACGTGAAGCTCCAGAAGGAGTGGTGCCATGGGGCTCCCTTTTACGTCCTCGGGCCTATCGTGACGGACGTAGCCCCGGGGTACGACCACATAACGGGTGCCATAGGAGGTGCGCTGGCCGCATACTACGGAGCAGATTTCCTCTGCTACGTAACCCCGTCCGAGCACCTCCGCCTCCCCGCAGTAGAAGATGTGAGGGAGGGGGTGATAGCATCCGTGATAGCTGCTCATGCTGCGGACCTGGCGAGGGGACTTCCGAAAGCGAGGGAGAGGGATCTTGAAATGGCCAGAAGGAGGAGGACCTTGGACTGGGAGGGGATGTTCGAGCTCGCCTTGGACCCTCGTAAGGCCCGTAGGTACCGCTTGGAAAGCGATTCCCCTGTGGACGAAGAGTGCACCATGTGCGGGGAGTACTGCGTGCTGAAGCTGCTCAGGAAGACACGGCCAGCGTAGCCCTTCCGGAAGGGACCTTTGAACCTGGGCGAGGCCTCCCGACCTCGCCGAAGTTTTAGTATGCTGATAAGCGAACTCGGAGGAGAACTTGCCCTCATAGATAGGCTCCGCCGTCCCAGCAGGAACCCTAAGGTGCTGGTGGGTATAGGGGACGACGCGGCCGTCGTCATGTGCGGGGGGGAGCTCCTGGCCGTCACCACCGACCTCCTGGTCGAGGGGGACCACTTCTCCTTGGACTATTTTTCCCCACATCAGGTCGGGTGGAAGGCTATGGAGAGCAACATATCTGACCTCGCTGCGGTGGGGGCCGAGCCAAGGTACGCTTTAGTGGGGCTCACGCTCAGGTCGGATTCGTCGGTGGAACTTGTCGAAGGGATATACGATGGGCTGTACGCATCGGCAGATAGGTGCGGCGTGGAGGTGATAGGGGGGGATACGACCCACGGGGAAGTCCTGGTCTTGGCCATAACGCTCTTCGGCGAGGTAGGGAGGGAGGACCTACACCTCCGGTCGTCGGCACGGCCGGGGGACAGGATCTTGGTGTCGGGCCCTCTCGGAGGTTCGGCCGCAGGCCTCGCCCTCCTGAAGGCGGGGGTAGAAGGATTCGAAGGGGTCAAAAGGAGACACTTAGAGCCTACTGCCAAGATAGAACTTTCCAAGTCCTTGAGGGGTAAGGTGCACGCTATGGAGGACGTGAGCGACGGGCTCGCTTCCGAGGTCAGGAACATATGCCTTGCGAGCGGATGTGGCGCCGTCATCTTCGCGGACAGCGTCCCGGTGGACCCTGAGGTCAGGGAGGCAGCCGACCTTTTAGGGTTGGACCCTCTGGACTGGGCGCTCTTCGGGGGTGAAGATTTCGAGCTCGTGTACACCGTGCCTGAAGGGGTCGGCGTGCCCGGGTACGAGGTCGGGAGGATTACGGAGGGGGATGGGATATATCTGGAAGGGAAGGAGGAGAGGAGACCTCTGAGCGAGTGGGGGTACGATCACTTCAGGCCGACGCCTTAGGTCGGCATCGGGAGGAGATATGACAGGCTCTAAGATAACCGTCCGTGATGGGAAACTTGTGGTACCCGAAGCCCCCATAATCCCCTTCATAGAGGGCGACGGAGTTGGACCGGACATATGGAGGGCAGCACAGCCGGTATGGGATAGGGCTGTAGAACGGGCATACAGGGGGAGAAGGTTCATAGTTTGGAAGGAGATATTTGCCGGAGAGAAGGCCTATAAGAGGACGGGCCGATGGCTTCCCGAGGAGACGCTCCAGGTCATAAGGGAGCACATGGTCGCCATAAAGGGCCCCCTCACCACCCCCGTGGGCGGAGGCTACAGGAGCCTGAACGTGGCGATGCGACAGGCTTTGGACCTGTACGCCTGCATAAGGCCCATACGCTATATAGATGGCGTCCCGAGCCCCATCAAGGAGCCCCGTAAGGTGGACTTCGTCATATTCCGTGAGAACACCGAGGACGTGTATGCGGGGATAGAGTGGCCCTCAGGAAGCGAGGATGCTAAGGAGGTAAGGGAATTCTTAAGGGAGAAGTTCGGGGTCCATCTGAGCGAAGATTCGGGTATAGGCCTGAAGCCCATAAGCGAGTTCCGAACCAAGAGGTTGGTGCGCAAAGCGATAAATTATGCCCTGGAGCAGGGCCGCAGGAGCGTCACCTTGGTCCACAAGGGGAACATAATGAAGTACACCGAGGGAGCGTTCAGGGACTGGGGTTACGAGGTGGCGAAAGAGTTCGGGGAGAGGGTCGTGACCGAATCCGAGCTTAAGGGAGAACCTCCGGACGGCGTCCTGGTCGTGAAGGACAGGATAGCCGACAGCATGTTTCAGCAGGTACTCCTGAGGCCCGAAGAGTACGACGTTATAGCCACACCCAACCTCAACGGGGACTACCTTTCGGACGCGTCCGCGGCCTTAGTGGGAGGGCTCGGCATGGCCCCAGGGGCGAACGTGGGAGATCTCTTAGCGGTATTTGAACCTACGCACGGCACTGCCCCCAAATACGCCGGCCTGGACAAGGTGAACCCGAGCTCCCTGATACTCTCTGGGGCCATGATGTTGGAGTACATAGGTTGGAGGGAGGCGGCGGAGCTCGTGGTTAGGGCCTTGGAGCGCACGATATCCGAAGGTAAGGTGACGTACGACCTGGCCAGACAGATGGAGGAAGCAACGCTCCTCAAGTGCTCGGAGTTCGGTGAGGCGGTCATGGAGAACATAGGTTGATACGAGAGGACGAAGATGCATTCCTTCCAGTACAGGGGGGGCGTGCTTTTCGCGGAGGACGTGGACCTCAGGGTCTTGGCCGAGCACGTCGGCACCCCGACTTACGTCTACAGCTACGGAACCTTGAAGAGGCACTGTACGGCCCTCCATAGGGCTTTCGGCGACAGGCCCCATCTTACGTGTTATGCCGTGAAGGCCAACGGGAACTTAGCGATCCTGAGGATCCTGGCCCAGGAAGGGATAGGGGCCGACATAGTCTCGGGGGGGAGCTCTTCAGGGCGAGGGTCGCTGGCTTTCCGGGAGACAGGATCGTATATTCCGGTGTGGGAAAGACGATAGATGAGATAAGCTACGCCCTGGAAGAGGGGATACTCTGCTTCAACGTGGAGTCCTTTCAGGAACTGGAGCTCCTGAACCAAGTTGCGGGCGAGGCCGGCAAGGTCGCCCCCGTCGCCCTTAGGGTGAACCCGGACGTGGACCCCAGGACCCATCCCCACATAGCCACCGGCCTCAGGGAGAACAAGTTCGGCGTAGCATGGGAGGACGCGCTCCGGGCCTACGAGGTGGCCTCTTCCCTGCCGAACGTAAGGGTCGTCGGTGTGGACGCCCATATAGGCTCCCAGATAACTTCCGTAGAACCCTTCGTTGAGAGCGCGAAGAAGCTATCCGAGCTCGTGGGGAGGTTGATGGACAACGGGGTGACTTTAGAACACATAGACATAGGTGGTGGCCTTGGGATAAGGTACCGGGACGAGGACCCACCGGAGCCCGGGGAATGGGTGAGCGCGCTGCTTCCGGTCCTGGAACCCTTGGGGCTTAAGATCATCTTCGAGCCCGGGAGGTCCCTGGTAGGGAACGCCGGAATATTGCTGACAAAAGTGTTATACGTTAAGGAGACCCCTTACAGGAACTTCGTGATAGTGGACGCATCCATGACGGAGCTCATAAGGCCCACGCTTTACGGGGCGTACCACGAGGTCCTCCCCGTGGAGAGGAGGGGAGGGGAGATCCTGAGGGCGGACATAGTAGGGCCGGTGTGCGAGTCCGGAGATTTCCTTGCGAAGGCCAGGACCTTGGAGAAGCCGAAGCCCGGAGACCTATTGGCGGTGATGTCCGCAGGAGCTTACGGCTTCACTATGTCCTCCAACTATAACGCGAGGCCGAGGCCCGCCGAGGTCCTCGTAAGGGGGGATAGGTTCCAGGTCGTAAGGGAAAGGGAAACTTATGGGGACCTCATCCGTGGAGAAAGGTTCCTTGGGATATAGAGGAGGTCAGGGGATGGGCATAAAATTTTCCAAGATGAACGGGGCAGGGAACGACTTCGTGATCTTGGACAACAGGGACGGAAGGGTAAGGGAGTACCCAAAGTTCGTGCGCAGGGTATGCAGGAGGAGGCTCGGGGTCGGGGCGGACGGGGCGATGTTCGTGGAGAATTCCTCAAGCTCCGATGCGGACTTCCGTATGAGGTACTTCAACTCCGACGGGAGCGAGGCGGAGATGTGCGGTAACGGAGGAAGGTGCATAGCCCGCTTCGCCTACCTTAAGGGGATAGCAGGGCCTTCCCTTTCCTTCGAGACCATAGCGGGGATATACAGGGCGGAGGTGAGAGGGGAGAGGGTGCTCTTGGAGATGCTCCCCCCGAAGGATACGAGGCTTCAGTTCGAGCTCGACATCGGCGACAGGGAGATAGTCGTGAACTTCACCGACACCGGTGTCCCGCACGTCGTTGCCTTCGGGGAGGACATAGACAGGGTGCCCGTAAGGGAGCTCGGTAGGAGGATAAGGGAACATGAGAAGTTCGCCCCGGCCGGGACCAACGCCAACTTCGCCCAGGTGATGGACAGACACACGATAAAGCTCAGGACTTACGAGCGCGGCGTTGAGGACGAAACCTTGGCCTGCGGGACGGGGACGGTCGCCGCCGCGATATTGGGGGCCCTCTTAGGGAGGGTGGAACCACCGGTGTCCGTGCTCACCAAAAGTGGTGTCGTGCTCACCGTCCACTTCAGGAAGGAAGGGGAGGCGATAAAGGACGTGCTTCTGGAGGGGGACGCCGTGCTGGTGTTCGAGGGGGAGCTTTCCGACGAGTGGCTGAAGGATGTTGGCTGTTAGTTTATTATTTATCTGGACTTGGAGCTTCGCTTCGGGACCGGTCGAGCCTGAAGTCGTCGCCCTCCTGGACAGCGTAGACGTCGGGAGGATGGAGAGGCTCCTTAGGACCTTGGTCTACAAGGACACCTCCCTCCCCTACGACAACTCGATCTCGAACCTCAGAAATCGCTATGCGTTGAACCCCGCTACGTCCGACACCCTCGAGGGCGTTCCTGCGGTCCTCGCGGGGATGTTGAGGGAAGCTATGCCAAGGGCTCATATCCGCTTCCTTCCCTTCCGGCACGAGGGTGGCCCCACGCTCTACAACACCTCGGCCGTCGTACCGGGCTCGGGTCGTGGGAAGTTCCTCCTCACGGCCCACTACGATGCCATAGTGAGGGAGGACCCGGATTCCTTACTCCTGCGCAGGTTCGGTCCGAGGTGGAGGGAGGCCCTCGAAGACCCCTCAAACCCGGTCCCCACGCCAGGGGCGGACGACAACGGATCCGGCCTCATAGCAGTCTTAGAAGCTGCAAGGTGGCTCTCCCGACTGAGGCTCCCCTGGTCGTTGGAGGTGGTCCTGTTCTCGGGGGAGGAGCTCGGGCAATGGGGAAGCAAGGAATATGCGGAGAAGGCCAAGGGGGAGGCCATATTCGGGGTCTTCAACGTGGACATGGTGGCCTACAACAACGTATGCGATAGGCTGGATATCGTGGCCAACGCCTTCTCGGAACCTCTATTGGATATGCTCTCGTCTGCCAACAGAGCTTACGACATCGGCCTCCGACTCGTGAAGGTAGTGGACCCGACGATAAGCTACGGAGACCACGGCCCCTTCTGGTGGGAGGGCTTTCCGGCAGTGCTCATAATAGAATACAAGGACCCTTGGCACGACGACCTCGAAGGCCTCTACAGGAGGAACGAAGCGTTCCACACCGTGCACGATGTTATGGACAGCCTGAACCTCTCGCTCTGGGAGAAGACGGCCAAGCTCCTGGTGGCGACCATCGCCGGGTTCGCACATCCCGTGGGGCTTCCGGACATCGTCGTCTGGCCGGGATGTATGAGGCCCTCGAGGGAAGGGCTCCGTGTGGCCGTTCGGAACGCATCCGCAGCCCCATCTGGCCCGTTCCGTATGGACGTCCTTAGGTGCGGCCCGGACTCCTCCGTGGTCGAGGTCCTGTGGTCCGGGGAAGTGCCGCCCCTTGCGGGAGGTGCTATGTACAAGGTCGAACTTCCCATCAGGTGGGACGGCGATGCCCTTCTGCTCGTGAAGGCGGACACTGAGGAGGAGGTCGAGGAAGGCGACGAGGGTAACAACGTCGCCTTCCAGCTCGTGCGCCGTAGGGGTGGAACCCTGAGCGTGGAGGAGGTCTTCCCATATCCCAACCCGTCCGAAGGTCCTGTGCGCTTCCACTACAACCTCAGCCGGTCAGGAACGGTCTGGCTCGAAGTATTCACGGGGATGGGCAGGAAGGTCTGGGAAAAGGCTGAGGACCGAACGTCGGAGGGATGGGGGGAGCTCGTATGGCCTGCGGACGTCCCACCTGGGCTATACCTTTTCAAAATATCGGCCTACGAGAGGGGTTCATCCTCGCCCTCGGACGTGCGATGGGGGAAGGTCGCTGTGGTAAGGTAAGGAGAAGACTATGGCTGAGTTCCACGTAGCCGCTCCGGAGGATATAAGTTCGGGTAAGGTCACCGACGTGTACTTCCAGCGCACGAAGCGCATACTTGAGGCCAAGGGGATTGACAGAAGGGTCAAGGCCGAGTTCGTGGTCAAGAGTCTCCCTGAGGGGTACTCCTGGGGGGTCTTGGCGGGGGTAGGGGACGCCTTGGACCTGCTCGAGGACCTGGACGTCGAGGTCAGGGCCATGCCCGAAGGGACCGTGTTCCTCCCCGACCAGCCCGTCATGGAGATAGGGGGAAGGTACCTGGAGTTCGGGATATACGAGACGGCGGTGCTGGGGCTGCTCTGCCACGCCTCAGGGATAGCTACGAAGGCCGCAAGATGTAAGAAGGCCGCAGGAAGTAAGCTCGTGGTGAGCTTCGGCGCGAGGAGGACGCATCCTGCCCTGGCCCCGTTCGTAGAGAGGTACGCCTACATAGGTGGATGCGACGGCGTGGCCGTGGTGAAGAGCGCCGAGGAGCTCGGGATCCCCCCCACCGGCACCATCCCCCACGCCCTCGTGCTCATAATGGGGGATGTGGTGGAGGCGATAAAGGCCTTCGACGATGTCGTAGAGCCGGAGGTTAGGAGGGTCGCCCTCGTGGACACCTTCCAGGACGAGAAGTTCGAGGCCCTGAGGGCGGCCGAGGCCTTAGGGGAGAAACTTTTCGCCGTTAGGCTCGACACCCCAAGCTCGAGGAGGGGAAACTTCCTTAAGATACTCCAAGAGGTGCGCTGGGAGCTCGATCTGAGAGGGTACGAGCATGTGAAGATGTTCGTGAGCGGGGGGATAGACGAACACGAGATCCTTCGCTTGAACCCTCTGGTGGACGCGTACGGGGTCGGGACGGCCATAAGCAACGCACCCGTGTTGGATTTCTCTATGGACATAGTTGAAATAGAGGGGGAGCCCGTAGCTAAGCGAGGGAAGCCCTCGGGCTCGAAGCAGGTATGGAGGTGCCAGTCCTGCCACAGGGCTGTGGTGGTCCCCTGTGGGAGGCCATACGTGCCAGCCTGCTCCTGCGGTGCAGGGTACGAGCCGCTCCTCAGGACGATGCTCGTGGACGGGAGGAGGACGGAACCTTCGGCTTCGGCTCGGGAGCTGAGGGAGAGGGTACTGGAGGAGTTGAAATTTGTGAAGCTTGAGGAGGAGCCATGAAGGACCTACCGCACGCCAGAAGCGACCTTACAACGAGCTCCGACCCGTACCTCGCGCAGGATATAGAGGGAACCGCCGTATGTAAAGGTTGCGGGGCAGTGTACAGGAACAAGAGGTGGTACCTAAGCATAGAGCTCACCGATGAAGAGCGCAGGGAGGCGAAGGAGGTGCTCTGCCCCGCCTGCAGGAAGGTGAGGGACAGGATGCCGGAGGGAATAGTGCTCCTGGGCGGAAGATTTCTGGCGCAGCACAAGGAGGAGATCCTGAACCTCGCCAAGAACGAGGAGGAGAACGCTATGGAGCTGAATCCATTAGAGCGCATAATGGAGATCGTGGACAGGGGGGATGAGGTCGAGATAACCACGACGAGCGAACATCTCGCCCAGAGGATAGGGAGGGCGGTGCACAGCGCATATTCAGGAGAGCTTGAGATAAAGTTCTCGGAGGACGTGAAGCTTACGAGGGTCAGCTGGAGGAGGTAGAAGTGAAGGCTGCGGAGGACCTCAGGAGGACCCTTCGAAGGATAGATGGGAGGGGATATAAGGCCTATAAGGACATAGAGGGAACGTACGACTTCGGAAGCTACATACTCCTGGTGGACCACGTCCAGGGGGATCCCTTCGCTTCTCCGAGCAGGGTGAGGGTGAGGGTCCCTCAGAAGGTCGCAGGTTTCCCCAAGGATACCTATCACACCAGAAGCAGGGAGGTGGCCCTCAGGGACTTCCTCACGAGGAAGTTCCTGGAGGCCTGCAGGAAGTCCTGCAGGGGGAACAGGGGAACCGGCCACAGCGGGCTCATCTCCATAGACCGGCCGGGACAGGAGATATTGGAAAGGACGTCCGCCTTCGTGACGGAACTTTACGTCGAAGCAAGGTTCGTTATGGGGCTCCCGGCATTCGGGAGAAGTATAGCGGGGAGGCACGCCGAGGCCATGTTCTTCGAGGAACTTCCGGGAATAGTCCGTTCCTCCCTTTTCTTCAAAAGTTTGAACGAAAGAGCTCTTTACGAACATATAGAGACCGCAGAGGACGCCGACTTCCTCAGGGACCAGCTCGACTCCTTGGGCCTCGTGGCGTTCGTAGCGGACGGGGCCGTGCTCCCGAGGGCGAGCGGGGTGGACCCCAGACCCCTCGCCGGGGGGAGGGTCGTGCCGTTCGAGTCCCCGGAATCCCTCAGGGTGGAGGTGATGCTTCCCAACAGGGGCGTGATAACCGGCATGGGGATACCCAAGGGGGTCACCCTCATAGTGGGGGGAGGTTACCACGGAAAGTCCACCCTCCTGAGGGCGTTGGAGCTGGGGATATACGACCATATTCCGGGGGATGGGAGGGAGTTCGTGGTCTCGAACCCCTACACGGTGAAGATAAGGGCCGAGGATGGCAGGAGGATAGAGAAGGTCGACATCTCCCCCTTCATATCGAACCTCCCCTTCGGGCAGGACACGACGGAGTTCTCCACGGATGACGCGAGCGGAAGCACATCCCAAGCTGCCAACATCATAGAAGCCTTAGAGGTGGGAGCCAAGGTCCTCCTCATAGACGAGGATACATCGGCCACCAACTTCATGATAAGGGACCACAGGATGCAGGAGCTCGTATCCAAGGAAAATGAACCCATAACCCCTTTCATAGATAAGGTCAGTCAACTCTACAAGGACCTCGGCGTCTCCACAGTTCTGGTCATAGGCGGTTCAGGGGACTACTTCGACGTCGCGGACTGTGTTATATGCATGGTAGAGTACAAGCCCCAGGATGTGACCCAGGAAGCCAAGGCCATAGCGGAGAAGTACAGGGCCGAGAGGAAGCCCGAAGGAGGGGAGGGCTTCGGGAGGATAACCGAAAGGGTCCCGCTGGCGCACAGCTTCGACCCTAGCAAGGGAAGGAGGGAGGTAAAGATATCCTCCAAAGGGCTCCACTCCATCGCCTTCGGCACCTGTAACATAGACCTCGGGGCCGTGGAGCAGCTCGTGGACATAAGCCAGACCAGGGCCATAGGGGACGCGATATATTACTCCACGAGGTATATGGACGGAAGGAGGACCTTGAGGGAGATAGTGGAGGCCGTCCTAAGGGACATAGAGAAGAAGGGCTTAGATGTTCTAAGCCCGAGGCCTGTGGGGGACTATGCCGCCTTCAGGGGACTTGAGCTCGCCGCGGCCATAAACCGCCTGAGGACGCTCTCGGTAAGCCAGAAGGTGTTTTAGATGGCCTGCTTGCCGGTCCTCGTCAAGCCCACATCCGCCCTCTGCAACCTCTCCTGTCCCTACTGTTTCTATCACGACAGACTATCCGACCCCTACGCCGGGGTTCCGAGGAGGATCATGTCCGAGCCGGTGTTGGAGTCGTTCGTCTCCCAGTATCTGAGGACATGTGAGGGTGGGACCGCTTCGTTCTGTTGGCAGGGGGGGGAGCCCCTTATGGCAGGTCTGGAATTTTTCGTGAAGGTGGTCTCCCTTCAGATGAAGCACGGAAGGGGAGGCCAGAAGGTCGCCAACAGCGTGCAGACCAACGGGGTCCTGGTAGACGAGCGTTGGGCGGAGTTCTTTAAGGAGTACAACTTCTTCGTGGGCTTAAGCCTGGACGGCCCGGAGGACCTCCACGACCTCCACAGGAGGTTCCCGGACGGGAGGGGGAGCTTCGGGAAGGTTATGAGGGCGGCCGAGATCCTCAGAAGTTACGATGTGCCCTTCAACGTGCTTTCCGTCGTGACGAGGAGGGCACAGGAGGAGGCCAGGAGGATCTACGAATTCTTCGTCTCCGAGGAGTTCAGGTACCTCCAGTTCATCCCCTGCGTCGAGCCCGACCCCAGGCTTGCGGTGACCCCGGAGGGATACGGGAACTTCCTCTGCGAACTCTTCGACCTGTGGTACGACGACGGATGGCCTAAGGTTTCGATAAGGTTCTTCGACAACTTGCTCCAGGCCTACTTAGGCCTGCGACCGGACTCCTGCAGCCTGCAGGAGAGGTGTGGGGTCTACTTTGTGGTAGAATACAACGGAGACCTGTACCCTTGCGACTTCTTCGTGGAGGATGGATGGTTCCTGGGAAACCTCCTTAAGGCTCCTTTAGAGGAGATCTTAGGGGGTCCAAAGTTCCGGGAGTTCTCTGAGCTGAAGTTCGGACCGTTCCCCGAATGCGAGGACTGTCCATGGGCCTGGGTATGCCACAACGGTTGCCCCCGCCTCAGGCACGTTTCGCAAGGGAGGGAGTACCTATGTCCCGCGTACAGGAAGTTCTTCCCCTACGCGGACTCTAGGCTCAGGGACCTGGCGGAGAGGATGGGGAAAGTTAAAAGGGTAAAGAAACTCTTAGACTCGGGGGCGTACAGGGGCGTGGGCAGGAACGACCCATGCCCATGTGGGAGCGGGAGGAAGTTCAAGAAGTGCTGTATGCCGTACGTCCAGAGGTTGGAGGGATATGACCCCTTCGGAACTTATCTCCTGGTTTGAGGGGAAGAGGGGCAGGCCCCTTAACCCGGACGAGGGGCTGAAGTTCGGGGACCCGAACGTCCAATCGGATAAGGTGATGGTCGCCTGGACAGCAACCCCCGATGTTATAGAGGGGACGGGAAGATGGGGAGCTAATATACTTTTGGTGCACGAAAGCCCCTTCTTCCCTTACAACCCCGAGGAGGGCGGTACATCCGATTTCCTCACCTGGAGGGCCAACCTGAGAAGGATCGCGCTCCTGTCCGAGTTCGGGATCTCCGTCGTGCGCGTGCACGGGACCTTGGACGAACTATGCGTGCTGGATTCCTTCGCCGAGCTCCTGGGCCTCCCGGAGCCCTCGGTCCTGGACGGACTTGTAAGGGTGTACGACGTGCCACCCTCCACCGTAGGGGAGTGGGTGGTGAGAGCTAAGCAACGGACGGGCATGGAACATGTGCGGATGGCCGGCGATCCGGAGAAGGTCGTGCGCCGGGTGGGCCTTCTCTGGGGAGGGATGGGGCTCTTCGTAAACCTAAGCTACATGGAGAAGCTCGTGAGACTCGGATGCGGACTCCTCATCTGCGGGGAGACCGACGCTTACGCAATGAGGTTCGCCTTGGAGTCGGGATGTGCGCTTATAGAGACCGGTCACGAGGTGAGCGAGGAGTTCGGCCTCAGGAAGGCCGTGGATGTGCTGCGGGAGGCCTTCCCGAGGACGGAGTTTTCGTTCTATGAGCTCGGGAATCCGTGGAAGGTGGTCTGAAGCTTGACAGGGTTAAGGGATAGAACTTATATTTTGGCACGACAAGATAATAACGCGGGGAAGCTCTAAGGCCGCCCGATTCCTTAAGGAGGATATCACGATGGAAGGTATGGGAATTCGGTACGATCCGAAGCAGTTCGAGGCGAAATGGTATTCCTTCTGGGAGGAGAAGGGCTACTTCAAGGCGGACCCTGCTTCACCGAAGCCCAACTTCACCGTGGTGATCCCGCCTCCCAACGTGACTGATGTGCTCCATATGGGTCACGGACTTAACAATACTCTTCAGGACATCCTGATACGCAAGAAGCGGATGGAGGGGCATGAGGCCCTCTGGGTCCCCGGGACCGACCATGCAGGCATAGCCACCCAGAACGTGGTCGAACGCCAACTTGCGAGCGAAGGTAAGACTAGGTGGGACCTGGGGAGGGAGGCGTTCCTGGAGAGGGTCTGGGATTGGGTGCGTAGGACGGGTGGCACGATAATAGAACAGCTAAGGGCCCTGGGATGCTCGTGCGATTGGTCCCGCACCAGGTTCACCTTGGACCCCGGCCTCTCCCGGGCCGTAAGGGAGGCGTTCGTCAGGCTTTACGAGAAGGGTCTGATATACAAAGGAAAATACATAGTGAACTGGTGCCCCCGTTGCAGGACCGCCCTCGCCGACGATGAGGTCGAACACAGGGAACACGACGGGAAGCTCTGGTACATAAGGTATCCGTTGGAGGGGGGAGGTCACGTAGAGGTGGCCACCACCAGGCCTGAAACGATGCTCGGGGATACCGCCGTGGCGGTCAACCCCGGGGACGGGAGGTACAGGGGGATCGTCGGAAGGGCCGTCGTACTCCCCCTTCTGGGCAGGAGGATACCGGTCGTAGCGGACGAGGCCGTGGACCCGGAGTTCGGCACCGGGGCGGTTAAGGTTACCCCGGCCCACGATCCTGCGGACTACGAGGTAGCCCTGAGGCACGGGCTGCCCTTCGTAGTCGCTATTGACGAGGACGGGAGGATGACCGAGGAGACCGGTCCTTACAAGGGCCTGGACAGGTTCCAGTGCAGGGAGAAGGTTTTAGGGGACCTGAGGAGGGAGGGGCTTCTACTCAAGGAGGAGCTGCACAGGCATTCCGTCGGACACTGCTACAGGTGCGACACGGTCGTGGAGCCGTACCTCTCGGACCAGTGGTTCGTAAGGATGAGGCCCCTGGCGGAGCCGGCCTTAGAGGCGGTCTCCGACGGGAAGATAAGGCTCTATCCGGAGAGGTGGACCAAGGTCTACGAGCACTGGATGAGGAACATAAGGGACTGGTGTATATCGAGGCAGCTTTGGTGGGGACACAGGATCCCCGTCTGGACCTGCCCGGACTGCGG
>DTYS01000189.1 GCA_012961755.1 Candidatus Latescibacterota bacterium | reverse complement strand
GGAGATACTGCTCACCAGCATGGACAGGGACGGGACCAAGGACGGGTACGATATACCCCTAACGAGGGCCGTGGCCGAATCCGTGAGGATTCCTGTGATAGCTTCGGGAGGCTGCGGCAACTTAGGGCACATGTACGAGGCGCTGACCGGGGGAAAGGCCAGCGCGGTCTTAGCGGCCTCCATATTCCACTTCAGGGAGTACACCATAAGGCAGGCCAAGGAGTACTTAGCATCTAAGGGGGTTCCGGTCAGATGGTAGACAGGGACTCGCTCCTTTCGGGAGTGAGGTCTCTCGTGGTTAAGGTCGGGACCTGGGTCCTCACCTCCCCGGAGGGGGGCATAGATCGGGAGGTCGTGGAGAAGCTTGCCGAGGACATATCCTCCCTGGTGAAGGAGGGAAGGAGGGTCGTGCTCGTCTCCTCCGGGGCCATAGCCGCTGGGTTGAGGAGGCTCGGGTTCGGGACGAAGCCGAGGGAGATATCCAAGCTCCAGGCCGTGGCCGCCGTGGGCCAGAGCCTCCTCATGGACGCATACGAAGGTGCCTTCCGAAGGTACGGGATTCCTGTGGGGCAGGTGCTCCTGACCTCCGAGGACATCCTTAACAACAGGGCCAGGTACCTCAACCTCAGGGCAACCTTCCAATCCTTATTTTCCCTCGGTGTCCTCCCTGTCGTGAACGAGAACGACAGTGTAGTAGCTGAGGAGATAAGGATGGGGGACAACGACGTACTCGCAGCGCATGTGACCAACCTCGTGGACGCGGACCTCCTGGTGCTCCTCACCGATACCGGGGGACTTTACACGTCCGACCCGAGGAAGGACAGGGGCGCGGAAATCATAAAGTTCGTAGAGAAGGTGACCCCAGAGATAGAGGCCTTGGCCGGAGACCCCGGAGGCCCCCTCGGAAGCGGTGGCATGCGCACGAAGGTCGAGGCGGCGAAGATGGTTACGACCTCCGGAAAGATGGCGCTCATAGCCCACGGCAAGGAACACGGGCTCAGGGAGGTGTTGTCGGGGAGGGAGGTCGGTACCCTCTTCCTACCCCAGGGAGGGGGGATCTCGAGCAGGAAGAGGTGGATAGCCTTTAACCTCGAGATGAAGGGGAAGCTCTTCGTAGACCCGGGCGCCGAGGAGGCCATAGTCAGCCGCGGCAGCAGCCTGCTCCCCTCCGGGGTCACGGACGTGGAAGGGGAGTTCTGGATGGGGGACATGGTCGGTATAGTCGGACCTTCGGGGGAGGTCGCGAGGGGGCTCGTCAATTACTCGGCGGACGAGGTGAGGAGGATAATGGGCAGAAGGTCCTCCGAGATAGAAGACCTTTTGGGGTACAAGTATTCGGACGAAGTGGTCCACAGGGACAACATGGTGGTTATAAGTATGTGATCCTTAAGCTCGTAGGGAACATAAGCTGAGGAGGAAGCATGCCTTTGGTTGACCTGAGGGAACAGGCCAAGCGCAGGAGCCCTGAGGAGCTCGTCGAACACCTCAAGAGCTTCGAGCTTAAGCTCAAGTTTTCGGCGGGGGTATGGTTCTTCTCGCCCGGAGGCGGGAGGTTCCACGAAAGGTACATCCCCGACCTTCCGATAAAGGCCAGGCTTGAGATAGCAGCCGAGCTTGCCGACTACGGACTTAAGGCCGTGGAGGCGCATTATCCCAATGAGGTGAACGAGGACAACCTGCACCTTTACAAGGAGCTCGAGGAGGAAGCTGGTGTAAGGCTCGTCACCATAGTGCCTAACCTCTTCTACGAAGCGAAGTTCGAGTTCGGCTCGCTTTCATCGCCCATCCCCGAGGTTCGCAGGTCCGCTATAGAACGTGTCAAGCGGACGCTTGAGCTGAACAAAGAGGCCGGGACGGACTTCGCCGTAGTGTGGCCTGGGATAGATGGTTACGAGAACCCATTTGGAATCGACCTTGTGGCCGCAAGGGACAGGTTCGCCGAGGGGCTCGCCGAGGCCATGGAAGCGGTGCCGGGGGTCAGGGTTGCCGTAGAGCCCAAGCCCTACGAGCCGAGGGGAAGGATACTCTATGGGACCACGGCCGAGGGCCTGCTCCTCGCCCAGAAGGTTGAGGGGATGCTGAGGGCCGAGGAAAACGTACGCCTGCTTAAAGAAGGTCATGCATTGGTGGCCATGAACCCCGAGGTGGGACACGTGCTCATGGGGTACGAGGACCTCCCCTACGCCTTAGGCCTCGTCATGGAGTACGGTCGTCTGGCACACACCCACTGGAACAGCCAACCCTTGGGAAACTACGACCAGGACCTGGATGTAGGGGTGATAGGTCCTGAGGCCACGGAGGCGGCGCTGTACGTGCTCAAGATGTACGGATACAAGGGATACTTCGGCATAGACATAAACCCCGAGCGGGTCCCCGTGAAGCAGGCCCTCAAGAACTGCATGGACGCGTTGAGGGCCGCCGACGACAGGATAAACTCCTTGGACCACGAAAGGGTAATCTACAGCACCATGCACCCGGATAAGTCCAGAGGCTGGCTTGAGGCTTACCTTATAAGGGTCAGGGCCTTAGATCCGGAAAGGCTTCCCCCCCTTCCCGAACTGGAGGTGAGTTGATGCTCGTCCTGAGGGGAACTGTGGTGACACCTGACGGGGTCCACCCCGGGTGGGAGGTGAGGATAGAGGGGGGGAGGATATCCGGGGTGGGGTCCGCGTCGGACCGAGCCCCTGGCCGGGTGGTGGACTTCGGGGATGCGTGGGTTCTGCCGGGGTTCGTAGACCTGCACATCCACGGCATCGGTCCTCACAACCCTAAGTCCAAGGAAGGGATAGCTGGTATGGCCGAATGGGAGGTAAAGTTCGGGACCACGGGCTTCCTTCCCTCCCTGAGCTCGGCCACCAAGGAGGAGTACCTGAGGTTCTTGGAGGACGTCCGCTCGGTCCAGGAGGACCCCCCTGAGAAAGGGGCGAGGGTCCTCGGGGCCCACATGGAGGGACCCTTCGTGAATCCCAAGATGAAGGGAGGCATGGATGAGAGGTTCCTGAGGCTTCCGGACCCTGAGGAATACGAGGATTACCTCGTCCCTCACCTCAAGCTCATGACCCTGGCCCCCGAGCTTCCGGGCGCCTTAGAGCTCGTAGGGGCCCTCGTTGAGAACGGTACGGTGGCCTCGGTGGGACATTCGGACGCAGGGGTGGAGGACATGGAAAGGGCCGTAAGGGCAGGGCTTTCCCACGTGTGCCACCTCTTCAACGCTTTTCCCGAAAGGCGCGAAAGGGAGAAGGGGGTGAAACAACCTTCGCTCGCCGAAATATGCCTTGTGACCGATGGCCTCACCGCAGAGCTGAACGGGGATGGGGTACATGTGCACCCCCTTATGATAAGGCTCGCGGTTAAGGCCATGGGGGTGGAAAACACGGTCCTGATGACCGATTCGATGGAGGGCACGGGCCTTCCGGACGGGGTATATAGGATGACGGACGGGAGGCTTTACCGTGTAAGAAAGGGCGATGTGGCCAGGCTCGTAGACTCGCCCGAGGTAATCGTAGGCAGCATACTCACTATGGAAAGGGGGCTCAGGAACCTCGTGGAACTTTGTGGGTTCCCCATCCACATAGCCTCCCGTATGGCGTCCCTCAATCCCGCTAGGGTGCTCGGGATGGACGGAGAGATCGGGAGCATAGAGCCCGGAAAGCTCGCAGATATAGCGGTGTTGGATAGGGACTATCGTGTGCTGATGACCATCGTTAACGGCAAAGTGATCTACAGGGGCTGACGCAAGGGGAGGTAGAGATGCCCCCTAAGAAGATACGCAAAAGGGACGGAAGGATCGTAGACTTCGACCGGTCTAAGATCACCGAAGCCATCTTCAAGGCTGCCCGAGCTGTAGGCGGAAGCGACAGGGAGCTGGCCCAGAAGCTCTCCGACCAGGTTGTGGCCTTGATAGATAGGCTGGGCTATACCTTGCCCACGGTCGAGGAGGTCCAGGACCTGGTCGAGAAGGTCTTGATAGAGAACGGCCACGCCAAGACCGCCAAGGCCTACATCCTCTACCGCAAGCAACACCAGGACATAAGGGAGACAAGGTCCCTCATAAGCGCAGTGGAGCTTATGGACGACTACCTGGACCAGATAGACTGGAGGGTCCGGGAGAACAGCAACATGGGCTACTCCCTCCAGGGCCTGAACAACTACCTGACCTCCGCCCTCACTTCCAACTACTGGCTTATGAGGATCTACCCTCCAGAAGTTGGTAGGGCCCATACAGATGGAGACTTCCACATCCACGACCTCGGCATATTAGCACCGTACTGCGTCGGATGGGACCTAAGAGACCTGCTTATAAGGGGTTTCGGCGGGGTCCTGGGCAAGACCTCCAGCCGTCCCCCCAAGCACCTCAGGAGCGCCCTGGGCCAGCTCGTCAACTTCTTCTACACCCTTCAGGGGGAGGCGGCCGGAGCCCAGGCCGTGAGCAACTGGGATACCCTGCTTGCTCCCTTCGTGAGGTACGACGGCCTGAACTACCGCCAGGTCAAGCAGGCCGTGCAGGAGTTCGTGTTCAACCTAAACGTCCCGACGAGGACCGGATTTCAGTCCTTAGCGTGGGAGGAGCTCGTCGTGGTGCGACGAAGGGGCAAGATAGAGGTCCTGCCCATAGGGGAGCTGGTGGATTCCCAGTTCCGGGAGCACCCCACAAGGGTTGTACCCAACGTCGACGGATACGGCAGGCCCTCCGACGACTCCTTCGCGGTTCCCTGCTACAACGACATAGAGGTCCTCGGATGGGAAGGTGGGAAGGCCAAGTGGCTCAGAGCAAAGGCCTTCATCCGTCACAGGGTCCCCTCCCCCATCTTCCTGAAGG
>DTYS01000188.1 GCA_012961755.1 Candidatus Latescibacterota bacterium | reverse complement strand
GGCACGCACCACGACCTCGTCGGCCTCGCAGGTCCTCAGGACCCTTTCCGCTATCCCCCTGACCTCCTCCCTACTTAGCATGCGCCACCCCCACTTTTATCCTCCTGAACCTCGCAGGGGAGGTCCCGTGGGAGATCCTCGCTATCTGAAGAGGCTGTCCCTTACCGCAGTTGACTATACCCCAGAGCACGAAGTGGTCCTCGTTGCATATCGCATCGCACGAGTTCCAGAACTCCAAGGTCATCCCCTGGTAGGAGGGGTTCTTGAGGACCTCGACCTTCCTGCCCTTCTTTATCCTCCACGCTATCTCGGTCGCGAACTGGAAGTTTATCCTCCTCTGGTCTATGCTCCAGCTCTTATTGGTCTCCATGTATATCCCGTCCCTGGTGTCGTTTATGAGTTCGTCCAAGGTGGGATCTCCCGGCATAAGGCTTATGTTGGTCATCCTTATGAGGGGAACCCTCTTCCATCCGTCCGCCCTCATGCATCCCCTGCTCCTGGGCTCACCCAAGACCGGGGCGGTCTCCCTAGAGGTGAGGTACCCCACGAACGTGCCCTCCCTGACGAGGTACCACCTCTGCGCCTCCACCCCCTCGTCGTCGTACCCGGCCGTCGCGAGCCCTCCGGGGACGGTACTGTCCGCAACTACGTTCACTACGGGCGAGGCGTATCTCAGTTTCCCGAGCTTATCCAGGGTGAGGAAGCTCGTGCCAGCGAAGCTCGCCTCCGTGCCCAGGACCCTGTCGAGCTCGGACGGATGTCCCAAGGACTCGTGTACCTGGAGGGCGAGCTGGGAGCCGTCCAGTATGAGGTCCGTGGTGGCCTCGGGGCACTGCCTCGCCCTGAGGAGCATAACCGCCTCCTCGGATATCCTCCCCACGTTCTCCAAGAGGGATACCTCCTCCACGAGCTCGTACCCCTTGGACATGTACTGTCCCCCGAAGGAGGATGGGAAGGACCTCCTCTGCATGTCGCCGTGCCCTACGGCGAAGACGGTGAACCCCACGCCCGAAAAGTAAAGGACCTGTTCTATGTAGCTTCCCTCGGTGTTGGAGAAGAGCTTGTGCTCCCTCACGAACCTCATCCCGGCCTGGGCGACCTTTATCCCCTTGGTCCTCAGGGCCTCCTCGGTCGTCCTTGTAAGGAGGTCGATCTTCTCCTCCAAGGGGACTTCGAAGGGGTCCTTCACTATAGGTGTCGTCCACTTGGCCGTATGGGGAGGCTCCGGCGCGAGCGTGACGTCCCTCAGCTTCAAGGAGGCGCTCGCCTTGGCTAGCTCTACGGCCTCAGCCGCAACCCTTCGTACCTCCTCCTCGGAGAGCACGCTGCTGCTCGAGAACCCCCAGGCCCCGTCCGCCAGGACCCTGACCCCGAAGCCCAGGTCCTCGTGCCGCGAAAGCTCGGATATCTTGCACTTCTTGACAGATATCCTCTCCTCCTCGGTGCGCACTACCCTCACGTCCGCGTAGCTCGCCCCGCAGGTCCTCGCCGCGTCCAGGGCGAGCTCTACAAGCTCCCTCATTTCGTCAACCTCCTGACGAACTCCAAAGAACGCCTTATCCCGGGTACCGGGTCCTCGGGCCGTAGCTCGTACTCCAGGACTACGGGTCCTCGGAAGTTCACCTCCTCGAGGGCCAGGAAGAACCTTTCGAAGTCTATCGTCCCGGTCCCCACGACCACGTCCTCCCCCCCTTCGTCCACATCCTTCAGGTGCACACAGTGGAGCCTGCTGCCGAACGCCCGCACAGCCTCTACGGGGTCCTCCCCTGCCCTGACCAGATGGCCCGTGTCCAGGCAGGCCCCTATCCTCCCGTGATGTCCCTCAGCCGCCTTCATTACGTCCTCCACGCTGGCATACCTATGGCCGGGCCCGTGGTTGTGTATCCCCACGGATATCCCGAACTCCTCCACGAGCTCGTCGAGGGCTGGGAAGCTTCCGGGCTCAGGGTCTGCGGACAGCACCTCCACGCCCATCTCCCTCGCAAATTCGAAGAGGGTCCTCTCCCTTCCGGTGAGCTTCACGACCCCGTACGCCACCATCCTTATGCCGTACCTACCCAGAAGCTCCCTGGCCCCGGCAACCTCGTCCCCCTCCGGGGGAAGGTGTCCCGGATACACCTCCAAGTGGCCTATCCCCAGCTCGGAAGCGATGGAGAGCGAACGCTCTAAGCTAAAGTTCCTCAAGGAGTAACTTTGAAGACCGAGCCTAACTTCCATCTCTCCTCCTATCCTCCGTAGGACCTTTCCCTCCGAGCCCCTCCACATGTACCTCACCCTGATGAACCAGTTGAAGCCCCATGGGCTCGGAAAGGGGTACGAATTCCACGCCTCCTTCAGGTCCAGGACTACGAGGGGAAGCTTATCCAGGTCCTCGGCCTTCCCCTCGTCCGAGCCTACGACCTCCTCGAGGCCTCCCTCCCCTTCGTAGACCACCCAGGGAACGCGGACCTCCCTCTCGTACCACTCCCACCACCTCCTGGCCTCCTCCTCTCCCAATTCACGAAGCCTATCCCTTCGGAGAAGGACTTCATCGCTCCCTCCACCAGTCGTGGTACTTCTCCATGGCCGATATGACCGCCGCGACGTTCTTAGCCGGGGTCCTGGGGTAGGCCCCGTATGTGAGCATGAGTCCTCCCCTCGGGGAGCCCAGGGTCCTTACGCACCTAAGTATATGCTCATCTATCTGTTCGGGGGTCCCGAAGGGCGTTATCCTCTGCCTATCTATGTCCAAGTCTATGCATACCTTACCCCACGCAAGCTTCCTAAGTTCCTCCAGGCCGTTCACCAGGTCCTGCGGGTTGAGGATCGTGACCCCGACCTCCAGAAGGTCAGGGATTATGTCTACTACGTACCCGTCGGTGTGGAGGTATACCTCGGCGCCTCCCTCCCTGCAGAGCGAGAATATCCTCCGGTAGGCGGGCTTTATGAGCTTTCTCCAGCTTTCAGGGCTTATTGGGAGGGAGTCCTGATGTCCCAGGTCGTCCCCGAAGGAGATGGCGTCCACCCCCAGTTCCAGCCACCTCCTTACCACCTCGCACCAGTAGTCCGTCACCAGGTTTATCAGCTTCCTCAGCTCTTCCCTTCCCTCCCCCACGTCCAACATGAAGTTCTGGAACCCTCTAAGGTACGTGAGCCTGAGGTAAAGGAAGCCGTGCTCAACTTGGCCCCAGGCCACCTTCCCCTCGTCCTTGGCCCTTCCTACATCCTCCTCGGCCTTACTCCAGTCCGTGTAGTCCTCGGGGTCGGGCGGAGCATATTTCCCCCAGGAGGACCAGTCCTCCAAGGGATGCTCCACCACCTGCCCGCCCAGGTAGTCCCCAGGATAGTGCCAGAGGCATCCCCATGCGTCCCTCACCCAGTTCTCCTGGGCCCTCTGGGGATCCCTCGCCACGCTCACCTCAACGTGTGGGGCCTTCTCCGAGACCTCTTTAAAGTATTCCTCGTTCTCGTCCCATATTGTCCCGTTCACCACCACCTTCCCGGGCACGAGCCCGTCCCCCTCCATGTGCACCAACCTTAGGAACTCCTCCCTCGAGTGCCAGCTCTTCTCCATATTCCTGCCCCCTCTAACAAAAAGAGCCGACCCGAACGGGCAGCCCAAGAGAAAATGGCGGGGTGGACGAGAGTTG
>DTYS01000187.1 GCA_012961755.1 Candidatus Latescibacterota bacterium | reverse complement strand
TTCCCACAGCCGGAGGGCCCCAAGAGGAAGAAAAGCTCCCCCGGAGCTATCTCCAAGTTCACGTCCTCCACCGCCCTCACCTGCCCGAAGGATTTGGATATCCCCTCGAGCCGGACGCCTGTGGCCATCATGCCTTCTCCACCCTGTTCTTCCCCTCCAGCTTGGCCCTATAAAGGGCCCTGTCGGCCGCGTCTATGAGGTCCTCCGGGGTCTCGCCGTCCTCCGGATACGTCGCCACGCCCGCGCTCACCGTAACCTTCGCCAGTATCTTCCCCATATCGACCACTATCTCCGCCCGCTCCATAAGGCTCCTCACCCTCTCGGCCACCTTCAGGGCGTTCCCCTTGGCAGTATCGGGAAGTACGAGCAGGAACTCCTCCCCCCCGTACCTCCCGGGGATGTCCGTCCTCCTGCAGGACGTCTTAAGTATGGATGCGAACTGCATGAGGGCCAGATCCCCCGCCAGGTGCCCGTAATTATCGTTGAAGGGCTTGAAGTCGTCCATGTCGAAGAAAGCCACCGAAAGCTCCCCCCTCTCCCCTGCCTCCGATTTCCTCTCGGCCCTGTCTATCTCCAAGGTCAGTGCCTTGCGTATGAAAGCGGAATTGTACAATCCTGTAAGACCGTCCACCATGGCTGCCTGGGAGAGCTTCTCCAAGTGCGCCGCTTCCATAACCCTGGGGAAACGCAGGAACCTCTCCTGCAGGAGCAGGTCCAGGAGGGCGACATCTAAGGTCACATCCCTCCCGAGCTTCTCGGACATCTCCCTTCGCCGCTCCCATACCCGCTCCCACAGGTCCTTCGCCTCGTCCTCCCTCATCTCTATCCCGGACAAAATCTTGAGAGCTTCCTTACATATCTCTTCCTGAGACGGAAGCTCGGCGTCGCTCGAAGCGACCGACATCTCCCTCAGGCGTTCGTAGAGGGTCTTCCTGACCTGGTCCATTATCGGAACCTCCTTACGACCACCATCCTCACCCCGTACGGTTCGGGGATGGCCGACACCTCCGAACTTCCGGCCGCCTTAAGGGCCCTCAGGGCGCTGGTCAGGTGGTACCCCATTATGCACCATAACACCATACGGGCCCGATGGCGAGCCCGCAGGGACGAATCCTTCAAGGACTTGAAGCGCAACCTCTCCCCCTCCCCTGGCCAGTCCCACGTAGGGGGCCTTTCAGGGTAGGTCCTGGCCGAGCTTCCCTCCCTCCAGGCGACCTCTAAGTTGTATTCGCGCACGTTGTCGTAGAACCCCATAGCGTCCCAGAGTTTCCTGTCGTCCCTGCTTCCCCTAGCCCCTGCCACCGCCGCAGCGTACGCCCAGGCGTCCTCCTCCCTCCAGGACGCCCACGTGCTGAGGCCCAGGTACGCCGCCCACAGGCCGGCCTCGGCCTTCAGGGACCAGGCCGAGGTCACTTGCTCCCCCAAATAACGGTGTCCAGCGGCCGGGAGCACGAGGGAGAGCAAGAAGGCCCTGGCCCTGGATGGGGCTTCGGCCCTAACCCCCGAGAGCATCGCAGTTAAGAGCAAGACCTTAACCATCCTCCCTCCTTGAGGTTCCTCCAGAGCGACCTCACCTTCCCCTCGAGCTCCTCTAAACTTCCTTCGTTCTCCAGAACGTGGGAGGCCGCCCGCTCCATCTCCTCTTCGGTCATCTGCGCCTCAGTCCGCATGAGGGCTTCCTCCTCGGAAAGGCCCCCTTCCACAAGTCTCGCCACCCGGACTTCCTTCGGGGCCTTAACTAAGATAACGGCGTCGAACCAGTCCGATATCCCCCACTTAGGTATGAGCGCCGCGTCCACCACGATGGGTCGGACCGGGTCCTCCCTGAAGGATTCCGAGACCTCCTCCTTAAGGCGCCTCAGGAGGGGGGGATGGACTATCGCGTCCAACCTCGCCAGCGCGGCCCGATCCCCGAAAGCGATCCTTCCGAGCTTCCTCCTATCTATCCTTCCGTCCTCCCCCAATATCCCCCTCCCGAACTCCTCCAGGAGCTTTTCCTTTACCTCTGGGTCCTCCAAGATCCTGTGGCCCACCTCGTCCGCGGATATCACCTTGGCTCCGAGCCTCTCGAATATCTTGCACACCTCGGTCTTCCCCGCCCCCGTCCCTCCGGTGACACCTATCAACATCTACGAGGAGATCTCATCTAAAAGCTCCAGGGCTGCATCCACCAGCACCCTGTCCGCGCCCGGAGCTACCCTCGCCCACCGTGGTTCGTAACCTCCCTCATCGTACGCCCGGGCCGTGGGGACGTAGCTGACGCTGTAGTCGTTACAGTACGCTGAAACCAAGGTCATTTCGAACGGACTGCGCTCCTTTACCTCTAGCCCTATCTCCACGAAGACCTCGCCAGGAAGGAGAACCAAAGCCGCATCCCCCAACCTAACCCCCCAAACCTCCGACTCCATCTCGCCCCTTTCTAAAACTTCGGGCCTCTGGGTGGCACGGAGCTCGTTTATGATCATGACGGTGTGCCTGGCGTGCACGAGCTCACCCCAGAGCCCAGTTATCTGCTCCGAGCCCTCCGCATCCTTCACCTTCTCCTCCAGTTCCCGTGCCCTTCCCTCGGCCTCCTCGAGCGGCGGCAGTTCCTTGAGGGGAAGGAAAACCTCCCTCCTGGCCACCTTCAGACCTTCGCACGGGCGCACCTCCTGTGCGACCTTCATGGCCTCCCCGGCGAGGATCCTGCCCAGACGCTCCGCGGCCTCGTAGCTTCCCCTCTCCTTGGGATTTATGTTACCCCCGCAACCGTTGGCGAAGAGCCCTACCACATCTCCGCCGTAGGCGTCCTCCAGGACCTTCACCGCATAACCGGGGTAGTCCGCCGATATCAGGAGGTTGTCCCCTCCCAGCACCACCCCGTGGCAGGCATACTGCATCAAAACTGCGGAGCTGCCTTCCTTCCTATCCACCTTTATCACCCCCACCTGGGGGTCCACAGGCCCTTCGGGGTTCTCCCCGATGACGACCTCCCCCTTCCACTGCCTCCTGTTAACACCTATGACCGCTTCCCCTACCCCTACCCCGACCTCGGCCTCCTTTACGTCGTCCAGGGCCATCCTCACTGCACCCGCGATGTAGTACGGCAGGACCTCGCCCCAGAGCTCCTCCAGCCCTTCCCTCAGCTCCTCTATCTCGTAGAGCCTCCCAGGAGCAGGGCCCGAGTGTGTGTGGGAGAAACAGATGGCTACCCTTTCCCCCGGCATCCCCGTGGCCTCCCCCACGAGCTTTCTGATCCTCGCCACCGTGGACCTGTTGAGGCCTAAAAGGTCGCAGGTCACGAGGGCGAGCTTCTCCTCCCCCTCCTCCAGAACCAGGGCCTTAGCGTAAAGGGGATCGTGGACTCCCCTGGCACCCTCCTTCCTCACCGCGAACCCCCCCATGGCTATCCCTACAGGGGGAGTGATGTCGACCGCTGCTACGCCGGCCTTCATGTTTCCTCCTAAGTTGTGTTGTACCAGATGTAGAATATAGGAATACGGCCCAATGAAGTCAAGGCCGGCCGCTGAACGTAAAAAGGGGGATAGTCCGAAGGACTATCCCCCTCCCCGGCGACGACCTACTCTCCCACCCGGTCTCCCGGGCAGTACCATCGGCGCTGGA
>DTYS01000186.1 GCA_012961755.1 Candidatus Latescibacterota bacterium | reverse complement strand
TCATCTAAACTTACAACTTTCACAAAAATCTTGACTTTGGATTAACTTTTGTCTAAATTATTTCAGTTGTGGGTGGGGTCCTTAGCTCAGGGAAGGGGGGAAGATGATGGAATATGGGTTTCCTAAGTGTCTCAGATGTCAGACCGGCGTGTTGGTTCCCCTGTCCGACTACGGTAAGGAGGGGTCTGAGATAAGGTACAAGGCTTGGGTGTGCACGAATCCTGAATGTGGATTCAACCTGAGGATAGACAACGGAGAGATAAGTATAGGCAAGGAGATAGGTCGTTCCTTCAAATAGTCCTTTGGGAGTAAGTGGGCCCCACCCACAGCAATCCGATGCTCATGGACCTCAAGGGAAACATAAGGATAAAGGCGGGGGCGTTGTTCCTCGCCGTTTTGTTATGGTTTCATGTGGCCACCGAAAAACATTACGAGGTCACGGTCTCGGTCCCGGTATACTTACAGCTTCCAGAGGATATGGCTATCTCCGAACCCCTTCCTAAGACGGCGAAGGTGAGGCTGTGGGGGAGGGGGAAACACCTTCTACTCCTGAAGTTGTTGCATTATTCGAAGGTGAAGCTCGTGGTGCGGGCGAACCCTAAGGGCCCCGGCAAGGTGAGGTGGGTCCTGTCCCCTATGGACGTGGAAGTGCCCAAAGGTTTGGATATAAGAGCCTTGGAACTCCTGAAACCTTCGGTCTTAGAGGTCGACGTGGACCGCCGCATGAACCGGAAGGTCCCCGTAGTTCCCGTTCTGAAGTTCTCCCCCGCCCCGGGATATGTGGCGCTCGCCCCGAAGGTCCGCCCCGACTCGGTGACCGTATCCGGACCGGAAGGCATCGTCCGCAAGGTCCGTACCGTCCGTACCGACTCCCTCGAGGTTCCTACGTTGCGCAAATCTATAAGCTTAGAACTAAAGGTGATCCCTCCGTCCCCCTTCGTATCCTGTCTTCCCCCTACCGTCTACGTGGACCTGGACGTCCAACCCATAGCAGAAAGGTGGCTTAAAGGGGTGCCGGTGCGCCTCGTACATGCCCCCAAGGGTGCGTGGGTCGTACCGGACAGGGTGGACGTTAAAGTTAGCGGGGCGGCCGACCTCCTTTCCCATCTCTCCCCGGACGACATCGGGGCTTACATAGACTACCGCAGGCTCAGGGAGGGGGAACCCCCGGAACCTTCCTTCTCCCTGCCATCGGGGGTGAGGTTCCTCAGGGCAGAACCTTCCTCCTTCCACGTTAGGTTACCATGAGGATATTGGGGATAGAAACCTCCTGCGACGAGACAGCGGTCGCCGTCTGGGACGACCGGAAGGGACTGCTCTCGAATGTAGTAGCATCCCAGGTCGAGCACAGCGAGTTCGGGGGTGTGGTCCCGGAGCTCGCATCCAGGGCCCATCTGCGCAAGATAGTACCGATCCTTCGTCGCTCCCTCTCGGAAGCCGGAGTTTCCCCGAAGGAGCTGGACGGTATAGCGGTAACTTACGGTCCCGGCCTCATAGGCTCCATAATGGTGGGCCTTTCGATGGCAAAGGCCCTCGCCTTAGGTCTCG
Source organism: Candidatus Latescibacterota bacterium (assembly GCA_012961755.1). Taxonomy (GTDB): domain Bacteria; phylum Latescibacterota; class 4484-107; order B68-G9; family B68-G9; genus B68-G9. The sequence goes on along the minus strand of DTYS01000186.1, from coordinate 340 downwards.
AACTTCCCCTCGTGGGCGTACACCACATAGAGGCCCACATATTCTCGTCCCTGCTCCAGGACCCGGGAATTCCCCTACCCCTTATGACCCTCGTGGCCTCAGGGGGACATACCGAGCTCGTGTTCGTGGAGGAATGGGGCTGCTATCGGGTGCTCGGCAGGACCAGGGACGATGCCGCGGGCGAGGCGTTCGACAAGGTCGCGAAGATGCTCGGCCTGGGGTACCCAGGAGGCCCGGAGATAGAGCGAACGGCCTTGCGGGGTGATCCGGAGGCCGTAGACTTCCCCCGTCCCCTTCCTTCGGGCTGGGACTTCAGCTTCAGCGGGCTCAAGACCGCCGT
>DTYS01000185.1 GCA_012961755.1 Candidatus Latescibacterota bacterium | reverse complement strand
CGTCTGCCAGTTCCGCCACTTCGGCACCTGGTCCGCCCAAAAGATAACAAACAAACCCCAGTTTGTCAAGAAGGAGGACCCATGGCGAAGCTTCCCGAACTTCCGAAGCCGCGGCCTCGTCCCCCGGTCGTGGATATCGCACCAGGAGCACCGCAACTTTTCGTGGACGATTACCTCATAGATCGCAGCGAGAACCTCGTGCGGAGGCTCGGGGACATGCGGAAGTACGAGGGGAACCCTGTCCTCTCCCCCGGACGCCCCTGGGAGGGCGGGACGGCCTTCCCATTCGGAGGAGGGGTATACAGGATCGGGGGAGAGTGGAGGATGTGGTACAACACCTACCGTAGGTGGCTGAAGGGGAGGGAGCGTACGAGCCTGTGCTACGCAACGTCCCACGACGGGATAGACTGGCAGAAGCCGTCCCTTAGCCTCCATGAGGTGGCAGGGACGAGGAAGAACAACGTGGTGCTCTCGTTGGAGATGGACAACTGCTCCGTGATCTACGACCCCGAGGACCCGGACGCCGACAGGAGGTTCAAGGCGGTGGCGTACACTAAGGGGGATGAGGGGACCGGGCTTTACGGGTTCACGTCCGAGGACGGGGTACACTGGAGGCCCTCCCCCCGCATACTTATCCCGAAGGCCGGGGACAGAACATCCTTTTGGTACGACGCCCTGAGGAAAAGGTACGTCGTCTTCACGAGGTACGGGCCCGTGCTTCCGGGGAGGTACATATTCAGGGCGGAGAGCGAAGACTTCCTGAACTGGACTACACCCGAGCTCGTGCTCCACTGGTCGGAGATAGACCTGGCCCACGGCAGGCAACACTACGGTGCGAACGGTTTCGTGTACGGGGATATGTACTTAGGCTTCTTAGAGGTATTTCATTACCCTTACAGGAGGCTCGACACGGAGCTCATATGCAGCAGGGATGGGAGGGCCTGGGAGAGGGTCTGCGAGGGCGAGGTCTTCCTTCCGAACGGCCCCGATAGGTCCTTCGACCAGTTCTGGGCCTTCCCAGCGGCATCCCCTCCCATACGCGTGGGGGACGAACTTTGGATATACTATGCCGGTCGTATGCACCCCCACTCCCCTCCGGGTCCCCCGGCGCACGGCAGGGAACCGGACGGGACCCCCAAGGCCACGTTCTGGGCGGCCACGGGGCTCGTCAGGATGAGGGTCGACGGCTTCGCATCCTTGGACGCGAGCGGGGAGGAGGGGGTCCTGGTCACCGTGCCGGTAAGGTTCGTGGAGGGAAGGGAGCTGAGGGTGAACGCGGACGTCGACCGTCCTCCTCCTGGCTCGTCGTGGCTTAAGGTGGGGTTCTTAGACGAGGAGGGCAGGCCCATAGCCGGCTTCTCCCCCGAAGGGGCGGATACGATAAAGGGGGACAGCGTGGCTCACAGGGCGAGTTGGGGAGGAAGGTGGGAGATATCCCCGCTTTCAGGTAGGCCGGTGCGGCTGGCCTTCAGGTTCGTGAACACGAGGCTCTACTCGTTCACGGTTCGGTAGGTACGGCGAGCTCCGATTCCGTCCCCGATATCCGGAAACCGAGTCCTCTTGCGTACAGGGAGGCTTCTTACTATCTTTTCTCCGGAGCCCTGTGCAGGGGGAGGGGATTGTCAAGTTCGGTGTACTTCATCTCCGATACACACATCCGCGAAGGAGATGGAGCGAGGGAGGAACGTCTCCTGTCGTTCCTTGAACACGTAGATGGACGGGCGAAGGCCCTGTACATCTTAGGGGACCTGTTCGACTTCTGGTTCGAATATAGGTCGGTCGTACCCCGCACCGGCTGGAGGACCCTCCACCTCCTTCACGACCTCGTGCTCTCGGGGACCTCGGTCACCTGCATAAGGGGGAACCACGACTTCTGGCTCGGGCCGTACATATACGACGAGATGGGTATCGAGGTCATCGACGGTCCCGTCTGGGTTCGATACCAGGGCAGGAAGCTTTTCTTAGCCCACGGGGACGAGTTCCTTCGGAAGCTTGGATATCTGGCCTTCAGGTACATCCTGCGCCATCCGATTTCGGTAAAGCTCTTCGGACTGATCCATCCGGACCTAGGAGCGCTCCTGGCCGGCGCCCTCTCGCGTGTCGCTAAGTCCACATCCTTATCCAAAGTCAATGCGGTGAAGGAGACCCTCGTCCGCACCGCGGAGGAGAAGTTCGAGGAGGGGGCGGACTTCGTCATGTTCGGGCACCTGCACATGCCGGTGTTCCGGAGGTTCGGGAGGAAGGCCCTCGTGGTCCTCGGGGACTGGATACGTAACTTCACGTACGCCTTGCTCGAGGACGGGGAGGTATCCCTCAGAAGATGGGAGCGCTCTTCCTGACGGGAAGGCCTGGGGTGGGCAAGACCACCCTGCTTATGCGGGTCCTGGAGGGGACGAAACTCCGCGCGGGAGGGTTCTACACCCAGGAGGTCAGGGAGGGAGGTGGGAGGGTCGGTTTCAGGATAAGGAGCCTCTCCGGCGAGGAGGGGACTTTGGCCCGGAAGGGCCTTGGTTCGCCTTGCCGTGTGGGCAGATACGGGGTGAACGTGGAGGACCTGGAGAGGGTAGGGGTTGCGGCTTTGGAGAAGGCCATAGCCGAGGCGGAGCTTATAGTCGTGGACGAGGTCGCCACGATGGAACTCTGCTCGGAAAGGTTTAAGGAAGCGGTGAGGAAAGCTTTGGACAGCGGCAAGCCCGTATTGGGGACCATCCAGATGAAGTCCCATCCCTTCTTGGACGAGGTAAGGTCCAGGTCCGATGTAAGGGTCCTGGAGGTCAAAGAGGGCAAGGAAAGGGAGATTTTGGAGGAGGTGAAGGGTTGGCTTACGGAGCAGATAGGGGGACATCATGGGGACCTTGAAGGTAAGGGGAGCAGCCGCCGAAGTTAAGGGTGACGACCAGATGGTCATAGCCGGGGGCATCCTTATAAAGGAGCGCTCCCCGTTTACGTACATAGTCGGGCTTGCGAACGACTATATAGGGTACATCCCGGACAGGGAGGATGCTTTCGGAACTTTACGGGGAGATAGCTATGGAAGTCGAACTTCGATACGGCAGGGAGGGCCTCAGGGTGGAGGTTCCGGATGAGAACCTTATAGGTGTGCTCCACATGAACCCCCTTCCCCCCTTGGAGGACCCCGAGGGGAAGGTCGCTAGGGCGTTGGAGGACCCCATAGGCTCCCCACCCTTAAGGGAGCTCGTGAGGGGTAAGGGAAGCACGTGCGTGGTTGTGTCGGACATCACACGTCCGGTGCCCAACAGCGTCGTCCTGCCACCCCTGCTGGGTGCCCTCGAGGAAGCCGGTATCCCCAAGGATCGGATAACCATACTCGTCGCCACCGGCATCCACAGGCCGAACGAGGGGAAGGAGCTCGTGGAGCTTTTGGGGGAGGAGATAGTGAGGAACTACAGGGTCGTGAACCACAGGGCACGGGTCCGGGAGGAGCAAGTACTGGTAGGGCACACGTCCAGGGGGACCCCTGTGTGGATAGACAGGGAGTACGTAAGGGCCGAGTTCAAGGTGCTCACGGGCCTGGTGGAACCCCACCTCATGGCAGGCTTCTCGGGGGGGAGGAAATCGATATGTCCTGGGATAGCGGGGCTCGAGACGGTTAGGATGATGCACGGTCCGAAGGTCTTGGAGCATCCCAGGGCCGTGGAGGGCGCCTTGGAGGACAACCCATTCCACGAGGAGGTCCTAGAGATGGCCCATATGGTGGGGGTGGACTTCATACTGAACGTCAGCCTCAGCGAGGACAGGAGGATAACCGGCATCTTCGCAGGAGATTTAGAGGAAGCTCACCTCGAGGCCGTAAGGTTCGTCAGACGCCAGGTGGAGGTGGTCCTGCCGGAGCCCGTCGATGTCGTGCTCACGACCTCAGCGGGTTATCCCCTGGACCTCACCTTCTACCAGGCGATCAAGGGTTACACCGCAGCCCTCCCGGCGGTCAAGGAGGGAGGGACGATAGTCCTGGCAGCGAGGTGTGAGGAGGGGCTCGGAGGTCCGGAGTTCTCGGAGCTCATAAGGACGATGACCCCGGAAGGACTTATGAGGGAGATCTGGAGGGAGGATTTCTTCGTGGTGGACCAGTGGCAGGCCGAGGAGCTCTGCAGGGCCCTTAGGAAGGCCGAAGCCTTCTTCTTCTCGGAAGGGGTGGACCCGGAGGATGTGAGGGCCTGGGTCCGACCCTTTCCCTCTTTGGAGGAAGCCCTGGCCGGGGCCCTTAAGGGATATGGTCCCTCGGCCAAGCTTGCTGTCCTCCCCGAGGGTCCCTACGTATTGCCAGTAATAAGGAGGTGAGCCAGGGATGCAGGTCCTTCTGTCGGTCCTGTTGCTCTGGATGGGTGCGGAAGGAGCCTATCGTATAGCGGTGCTGCCCTTCGAGGATAGGACCAGCTTCAGCGGTCCCTGGGACATAAGGGTGGAGATCCCGAGGATATTGGTAGAACGCATAGGGGAGCGTGGAGGATATTCGGTCGTCTCCATGGACACCGTAGTGGCCCTCTTAGAGAGGAGGGCGGAGAAGTGTCCTAAGGACACCCTGACCGCGGTGGGGAGGGAGCTGGACGTGGATTACCTCATCGTCGGGAGCATAGAGAGGTTCTCCCTATCAAGGTTCATGGTCGGGGCGAGGATGTTGGGAGGGTACTGGTCTTACTCCTCGGATGTTGAACTTAAGGGGAAGCTCGTAAGGGCCGTGGACGGAAGGGTGATGGGGGAACTCAAGGGCGAGGGAGATGTGAACGACAGGGACCTGGGGCTCAGCCTCCTCGGAAGGAGGCCTGAGAAGGATAGACAGTTCTACGGGATAGGGGAATTAAAGTTCGGCTCGGAGGAGTTCAGGAGGACGATCTTGGGGAGGGCCTTGGAGGAGGCCATCGCGGGGTTCGTGACGGAGTTGGGTAAGGTCCTTCCGGCCTCGGAACACCTCCGGAGGAAGGCCTTAGTGGTCTTAGTGGAGGACGGGGTCGTGTACCTCAACCTCGGGTACGAAGACGGCGTCCGGCCCGGAGATAGGTTCTGGGTGTACAAGGAAGGGGAGATAATAAGGGATCCGGTGACGGGCGAGGTCCTCGGAAGGGCGGACGCGAAGAAGGTCGGGGAGGTACAGGTCACCGAGGTGAAGGCGCCGCACCTGTCCAAGGCGAGGCTCGTGAGGGGAAGGGCGGAGAAGGGCAACGAGCTTAGGCCGGAGTGAAGGATGTTCCTGATGATGGTCGTGGTCTGGGCGTCCATGGGGACCTCCACGGCCCGAGGCGCGCCCGAATATCGCTTGGGCTTCTCCCGCACGTGGAACAAGTTCAACTGGACCCATAGGTTCAACGTCAACCCGAAGCTCGGGGAGAAACTTTCCCTCTCATCATCCTTCAGGCTTTCCTCCACCCTTTACCGGATGAAGGAGGGGGACAGGTGGCAGGACGACAACTCCTCCAACATATCCCTGTCGTACCCGTTCTCCGAAAGGTTCCGCCTCTCCGTGAACGTTTCCACGACCAGGAGGAAGGACGACCTCTCCAGGAACAGGAGGCCCATCGTCACCCAGCACTTCTCATCGAGCATATCCTGGAAGCCTCTCCCCATCTTGAGGATATCCCAATCGGCAGGGGGGACATCCGACAGTAGGATGGGAGTCAAGGACAGGGGGATGACCTACAGCACCAACTTCTCCCTTTCCCCGAAGCTCGGCAGGAACTGGAGCGGCTCTTTCTCCTTCTCCAAGGGTGGCAACACCCTTAAAAGGGAGGACAAGAATGTGAGCATAAACGCCTCCCTCAGGTACAGTGCCTGGATTAAACCCTCCTTAAGCTTCTCCGAGAGCCGTCAGCTTAGGAAGTACTACCGAATAAGGAAGGAGCAGAGGTTGCTGGAGAGCATGAGGAACCGCTCCCGCAATATAAGCTTAAGTTTTTCTCCTGTAAAGTTCGCAGGCCTTAAGCTTTCCGACCTGAAGGGGAGCTATTCGTACCGGAAGATGGAGGACAGTGCCAGCAGGGATTCCACGAGCGCGAAGTTCGGTTCGGACAGGAAGGTGAGTAGCTGGAGGCTGGAGGGGGGACTTTCGTGGTCTTTCTTAGGGGGAAGGTGGCCGATGTCGTACAGGGTCTCCTACGAGAGGGAACTTTGGGATGCGGTCAGATATTCCCTGGACAAGTTCACCCGGGACCTCCATATGGTCCTGCAGGCCGGCTTCGGCATCTCCCCCTCGGACTCCATGACCGCCTTCCTCTCCTCCGAGATCCGCCGCATAGACACCCCTGACCCCAAGGAGTACAACGATTGGGACCACCTGACCCACGACCTGAGGCTCTCGTACAGGCACAGCTCCGACGGACTTAGGTTGACCTGCACCTTCAGCACCCACCAGAGCCATACGGTCTACCTTTCCTCGAAGCGCTCAGCGGGGAACAACTGGAGCAGACAGTATTCCATCTCGGCAGATCTAAGCTATAAGGTTTGGAAGGCTTCGGTCTCCCAGAGGTACGAGATAAGGGCAGATTATAAGGAATACGACTACGACGACCCCGAATCTCCCAAAAGTACCGTGGACAGGAGGGTCTCGGCCTCGGTGCGCGTCACCCTTCCCTTGGGTAAGCTATCCTTAGGGAGCAACTACAACTTCAGGACAGGGGACAGCGGAGTCCTGTACGTACGGAGGGGGAGACCTTTCCAGGCCGTGACCAGGGAGGACGCCTCGCATACCTTCGGGATATCCTGTTCCTATCCCCTGGCAAGTTCGGTCCCCCTCTCCTTCTCCTACTCGTGGGACAGGAGGCGTCAGAGCACGGCCGGAAGGACGGACATATCGGGCTCAAGTGGGTTCCGTACGAACGTGGGCTATGCCCCCGGAGGGTCCAACACACTGAACGTGAACTTGAGCAGGACGGTGCAACGGTTCTGGGGCAAGGCGAAGGTCCGCTGGAACATAACCATGAACTTCACCCATAAGTTCTGAGTATGAAGCCCGATCTGGAGTACCTCAGGGCCAAGATGGAGATCGACCCTGAGAAGGTAACTTCCGAGCTGGAGGAATTCCTGAGGCGCTCCGTAGAGGAACTGGAAAGGGATGGGGTCGTCTTGGGCCTGAGCGGGGGGCTGGACTCGTCGGTCGTAGCTGCCCTCTGCGCCAGGGTCTTGGCACCGGAGAAGGTCCTGGCCCTTATGCTCCCCGAGAGGGATTCCGAGAGGACGCATTATGAGGACGCCTTGGAGGTAGTAAGGTGGCTCGGGATAAGGTCCGAGAAGGTGGACATAACCCCGGTCCTGGGGAAGCTTGGGATATATAGGCTTTGGCCCCTCAGTTCGATCTTGCCCAAGGACCTCAAGGCCAAGCTCGTCAGGAAGGCCTATAGGCTCTACGAGGAGAAGGTCGGGGAGACGCCCTTCTCCAAGGCCCTCTTGGGGGTCAGGGAGGAGGACTTCGGTACGGTGCTCAGGAGGGCCAACGCGTACTACAGGGCCAAACATAGGGTCAGGATGGTCGTGCTGTACCTCCGGGCCGAGAAGGAGAACCTCCTCGTCGTGGGTTCGGCCAACAGGACGGAATACAGGCTCGGATTCTTCGTAAAGCACGGGTGTGACCATGCCGCGGACGCTATGCCCCTCCTGGGGCTCTACAAGACCCAGGTCAGGGCATTGGGAAGATATCTTGGTGTGCCCGAGAGGATAATAGAAAAGCCACCTTCCCCCGACATAATGCCGGGGATAGTCGACGAGGAGGCCTTGGGCATCCCCTACGGGAAGCTGGACCTGGTGCTTTCGGCTTTGGACGAGGGGTGGGATGTGAAGAGGACGGCCGGGGCCTTGGGACTGGACGAGGGGGAGGTGGAGAAGGTGAAGCTCATGTCGGAGCGCTCCGAGCACATGCGCAGGGTCTTAGTCCTGGGGAGGCCCCTATGGTGAGGCTCACCCTGTACGGGGGAGTGGGAGAGATAGGAGGGAACAAGGTCCTCTTGGAGGACGGGGAGATAAGGATACTTATGGACTTCGGCACGGCGTTCGGAAGGCAGGGGATGTTCTTCAACGAGTTCCTGAGGCCGAGGCCGAGCAGGGGACTTCTGGATCCCATGGCATTGGGCCTCATCCCTCCTTTGGAGGGGCTTTACAGGAAGGACCTCGCCTTCCCCGGGCTCTGGGAGAGGTTCAGAAATAGGCCGGGATACAGGGATATGAGGAGGGACGGAACAGCCGTGGATGCTGTGCTACTTTCCCACGCCCACCAGGACCACATAGGGGACCTGACATACCTGGACCCCAAGGTACCGGTCCTCACCACTAGGCTGACGGCGTTCATATACAAGGCTATGCAGGACACTGGGAAGTCGTCCTATGAGGTGGAGTGGGCTTACATAAACCCCAGGTTCCCCTCGGAAGGTGGGGAGCTGAGGACCGATCGAAGGGGGCCTTACATCACAAGGGCGGTGGAGTTCTTGGACGGCGTGGGCGAGAGGAGGACGATGGAGTTCTGGACCTCCTCCCCATCCCAGAAGAGGATGGAGTACCTCGAAGGGGCCCGGGGGACGGACGTGAACCTCCTGTGGTGGTCGGTGGATCATTCGGTGCCCGGTGCGGTGGGGTTCGCGTTGGAAACGTCGGTAGGATGGGTTGGGTACTCGGGGGACATAAGGTTCCACGGGAGGAGGGGTGGGGAGACCCTGAAGTTCGCGGAGGGGCTCTCCAAGCTCGGGCTCAAGGTCCTACTGTGCGAGGGGACCAACCTTGAGGGAGGGAAGGGGCTGACCGAGGAGGACGTGGCGGAGAGGGCCTATGAGCTTACGAGGAGGGCGAGGGGGAAGCTCGTGGTGGCCGACTTCGGCCCAAGGAACGTGGAGAGGCTCATGTCCTTCCTCAGGGTGGCCAAGGAGACAGGGAGGCTCCTGGCGGTACAGCCCAAGGATCTGTACTTGCTAGAGGCGATACACCTAGCCTCCCCATGGACCTTCCCATGTCCGAGAGACCTGGAACGCCTCGCCCTTTACGCCGATCCTAAGGTCCAGCCGAAGAAGTGGGAGAGGGAGCTGAGGGAAGCTTGGTGGACGAGGACCGTGTCACCTAAGCACGTCTCCGAGGACCCCGGGAGCTTCATACTTTGCTTCAGCCTCTGGGACGCCAACGACCTGTTGGACCTCGAGGGGGTCGAAGGTGGGACGTACCTTTACTCCAACAGCAGGGCCTACGACGAGGAACAGATGGTGGACTTAGAGAGGCTCAGGAATTGGGTCAGGCACGTTGGCCTCGAACTCTACGGGGACCCTGATGACTCTGAGGGACCTGTGCTCCACACCTCGGGCCACGCATCCGGGCAGGAGCTCCTGAGCTTCGTCGTAGAGGTTGGACCTGAGGTCCTTGTCCCCATCCATACGGAGAACCCTGGGTGGTGGAGGGAGAGGTTGAGAGGCACGGGGATAAAGGTGGTGGAGCCGACCGTGGGAAGACCTATCATCTTGGACGCCATTCGGGAGGTGTAAGATGTTCTCGGAGTTCGGAAGGATGCTCATCCTCTTCGGGCTCATCCTCGTCCTCATGGGGCTGCTCTTTATGGCCGCCGGGAAACTTCCCGTAGGAAAGCTTCCCGGCGACATACACGTACAGAAGGGAAACTTCCACTTCTACTTCCCTCTGGCGACCTGTATATTGCTCAGCCTCATATTGACCCTCGTACTCAACCTCTTCCTCAGGAAGTGAGGGAGCCCTCACCGCTGGGAAGTAAGATGATATGATGGGACGAGTTCTGGTCGCGGTGGTCAGGACCCCGGAGGACCTGAGGATCGCGGAGGAGGAGGGATGGTACAGGGTCCCCGCGAAGGAGGCTCCCAGATCCCTCCTCTCGGCGGACTACATAGCCTTCTACCAGCCCTCCTCCTTCGGTAAGGAGGGCAAAAGGATAGAGCGTTACGCCCGAATCAGGAGGATCTCTACGTGCGAGAGGAGGGACCTCATCCCCGGGGACCATCCGAAGGCGAGGGAGGTCTATTACAAAGTTGAGGTAGGGAAGCTCCTAGAGCTTCCGAGGCCCATATACAACCCCAGGGGAAGGAGGGTGGTATTCTTCAGCACTACCTTGGAGAAGCTACTTTCGGCGGGGGAGATAGGGGAGCTATAGGCCGGATGCCGTGACCGTCCGGGAGAGATGGCCTGAGCAATCCACCGGAAAGAGGCTTCGGCTTGATCTTTCCCATCTATCGCTTGGTTCCCTCATGAAGGTCGACGATTTCGACTACCAACTCCCTGAGGGCCTCATAGCACAGCATCCTGTGGAGCCCAGGGACCACGCAAGGCTGATGGTGTTGCACAGGGACTCCGGCACCTTGGAACACAGGAGGTTCTACGAGCTTCCCAGGTACCTCAGGGAAGGGGACGTGCTCGTGGTGAACGAATCCAAGGTCTTCCCCGCGAGGCTCTTGGGAAGGAGGCCCTCCGGGGGCAGGGTGGAACTTCTCCTCCTGCGCCGACTGGAGGGGGACCTCTGGGAGGCCCTTGCCAGGCCCGGCAGGAGGGTGAGGCCGGGCGAGAGGTTGTACTTCGGGGGAGGGGAGCTTACGTGCGAGGTGGTGGAGAGGAGGAAGGACGGTAAGAGGGTGGTGAAGTTCTCCGGCGACCTGGAGGCCATAAGGAGGTTCGGTCAGGTCCCCCTTCCCCCCTACATAAGGAGGCCCCCCGTCCCAGAGGACGAGGAGAGGTACCAGACCGTCTACGCTAAGGTGGAGGGCTCTGTGGCGGCTCCCACGGCCGGATTACACTTCACGGAGGAGCTTCTAAGTAAGCTTAGGGAGGAGGGGGTGAAGATCGTTCCCGTGGTGCTCCATGTAGGCCCCGGAACGTTCAGGCCCGTGGAAGGGGAGTTATCCGACCACAGTATGGAACAGGAGTATTACGAGGTCACGGATAAGGCCGCGGAAGTCATAAACGAGGCCAGGGGAAGGGGGGGCAGAGTAGTCGCCGTCGGGACGACCTCCGTGAGGGTGCTGGAGACGGTGACGGACGGTGAGGGGAGGGTGCGCCCCGGAAGCGGTTGGACGGAACTTTTCATATATCCCCCTTACAGGTTCAAGGCCGTGGACGTGCTCATAACCAACTTCCACCTACCCCGCTCGACCCTCTTGATGTTAGTCGCGGCGTTTGCTGGAAGGAGGAGGGTCCTCGAAGCCTACGGGGAAGCAGTTCGCTTGGGGTACAGGTTCTACAGCTACGGCGATGCTATGTTGATAATATGAAGGTTATGGCCATAATACCGGCCGCGGGGAGGGGGGAGAGGATGGGAGGGGACCTCCCCAAGCAGTTCATGCTCCTGAAGGATAGGCCGGTGTTGTCCTATACCCTATCGGCCTTCCAAACGTGCCCGGATGTAGAGGGGGTGGTGGTCGTCGTGCCGGAAGGATACGAGGAGTTCTGCGCTCGGGAGGTGGTTGAACCCTACGGGCTTTCTAAGGTGAGGGAGATAGTGCCCGGAGGAAGGCGGCGTCAGGATTCCGTCTACGAAGGGTTGAAGCTGACCAAAGGGGCGGAGATAGTGGTCGTGCACGACGGAGTGAGGCCGCTCGTCCGGCCCGAACTTATATCTGAGACGGTGGACCTCTGTAAGGAGCACGGTGCCGTCCTGGCGGCCGTTCCGGTCAAGGACACCATAAAGCTCGTGGAGGGGGAGGTGGTGCGGGAGACCCTCCCGAGGGACCTCCTCTGGGCCGCCCAGACCCCGCAGACCTTCCTGAGGAGGGTGCTCTGGGAGGCGTTCGAGAGGGCTTTCGAAGGGGGCCTTTACGTCACGGACGAGGCCTCGCTCGTGGAAGTGATGGGTTACGAGGTTCGGGTGGTAGGGGGAGATTACGCGAACATAAAGATAACTACCCAGGAGGACCTACGCCTTGCGGAACTGCTTATGGAGGGACGATGTTCAAGGTAGGAGTTGGATACGACGTCCACAGGCTCGTGAAGGGCAGGAAGCTGATATTGGGAGGGATCGAGGTCCCGTTCGAGAGGGGACTTGAGGGACATTCGGACGCCGACGTCCTTTGCCACGCCATAATGGACGCCATCCTCGGGGCGGCGGGCCTGGGAGATATAGGTCAGATGTTCCCGGACGACGACCCGGCCCTTAAGGGTGTGTCCAGCCTCGGCCTCCTTTACACCCTGGTCGAATACTGCAGGAGGAAGAGGAATGTCCGGATAGTGAACGTGGATGCGACCATAGTGGCACAGAGGCCCAAGCTCGCACCCTACATCCTCCAGATGAGGACCCTCCTTTCCAAGGCTATAGGCATCCCACCGGAAAGGGTGTCCGTTAAGGCCACGACCACGGAGGGGATGGGCTTCACGGGGACCGGTAAGGGTATGGCGGCGTGGGCTGTGGTCATGATAGAAGAACCCGAAGAGGTGGAAGGGGACTGTGGAAGGCCTTAGCTTCGGCCGGTGGGTATTGACAAAGGGAGGATAATGTGCTATTTTCGAGATCGCAAGGTGCGAGAGTGGCGGAACTGGCAGACGCGCCAGACTTGGGATCTGGTGCCGCAAGGCGTGGG
>DTYS01000184.1 GCA_012961755.1 Candidatus Latescibacterota bacterium | reverse complement strand
GGCCCCATCCTCGGAAGGCCGTAGGCCGCCGCCACGCTCATGCCCGCGACGAAGAGCCCCGGGAGGTGAGCTTCACGACCCCATCTTCGGCCCTCTCAGCCCACATATACTTCTCTCCGGCGACCTTGAGCTTCCCCGTCTTCTTCGCAACTATATCGCATACGACGGCGTCGTGCCCAGTGGCGTCCACCACGGCCTTGCATCCCACGGCCACGGGGTCCACGTGTATCCCGGTCATCCTTACCGTCGTCCAGTTCACAACGAGACCCGTCACCTCCTCTATCATGACGTCCTGAACCTCGCAGAGGTTGAAGATGAGGACCCCGGCCTTGCTCGCAGCGTATGTGAGTCCTGAGGCCAGTTCCACCGCGTCCGCCACGTAGTGCACATCCTCGTAAGGCTCGTAGCTTAGCCGAAGTCGTCCAAGATGTCCAGGGAAGCCTTCTGTACGACAACCTTGTTGAACATCGTCCCCCTCCGAGGCTCATCCCCTTTTCAAATAGGAAGACCCTTCTCCGCAAGATAGCGGGCGCAGACCAGGCCCGAAGGTCCTCCGACCACGCATACCTCGGACCTCGTCCCCTTGAGGAACTTTTCAGCATACCTTTCAACTATGGCCCTCGTCATAGTGGTCTCTTCTATCATCCCTCTATCAGCGATAGGTACTCCCTGAGCTTACTCGCATATTGGGGAAGGGCCACCTCAGGCCCGACGAGTTCCGGATGCCAGCGCTTCTCCCACTCTAAGCTCAGGTAACCTCCATACCCTGCCCTCCGGAGGAGCCTTAACATCTCAAGTACAGGGACATCTCCCTCGCCCAAGAGGGTGTACCTCCATCCCCCATCCTCCACCTTAGAGTCCTTAACGTGGACGTGCCTGAGGAAGGGACCCAAGTTTCCGAGCGTGACCTCTGGGGGTTCCCCGAGGAAGCGGTAGGGGTGGTGTAGGTCCCAGAGGACGCCCACGTTGGGGTGGTCCACCTTGGAGAGAACCTCCGCTACCTTGCAGCTTTCCACGAAGTCGTCGTGGGTCTCCAAGACCAATATGATCCCTGAGCCTTCGGCTTCCCTCCCCGCGTCCTTGAGGTTCTCCACCAGGGCCTCGGCCGACCTGATCCTGCGGCCCTCCTTCAACCTCCCCCCGAATACCCTCACCAGGGGAGTCCCGAGCTCCTTGGCCAGCCTTATGTAATCCCTTACCTCCCGGAGGACTTCCTTCCTCTCCTCTTCATCCTCCACAGCCAGCTTGGCGGAGGAGGAGACACAGGCCACCTCTACCCCGGAGCGTGCGAACGCTTCCTTCGTCCTCCGGATGGACCCCTCCCGGAACGGCTCGGCCTCAGGGAGGTACAGGGTTCCCAAGTATCCCCTCAGCTCTACACCGCTATACCCGTACTCCGCGGCCCGCCTTAAGATCTCCTCTAAGTCCCAGTCCGGACATCCCAATGTGCTGAATGCCAGCTTCATATCTTCTAAGGGCCCCTGCAGGGCAGGGGCCCTCGTCCTCATTCCTCGTAACGTATCACCTCGGCAGGACAGGACTCCGCCGCCTCCTTAATCTGGTCCTCGTACTGGCCGAAGTCCACGCCCTCCTTTACGATACTGGTCTCGTCCCCGAGTTCGAACACCTCGGGAGCTATGTCCACACACAGCCCACAGAGCGTGCATCCCTCCTCGATCCACACCTTCTTGATCGCCATATCCCCTCCTTTGTCTTAGAGTTACCGACAATTTCTTACCTTAAATAAGAATTTTTCGACGGGAGCTTTTAATATAATAAAATTTCCACTCCGGTCAAGGTTTTTGTTCCGTCGGAATCCACGCTTTCAGGGGTGGACAAAGCGACCACAGAAGAGTATCCTTAGAAGGAGAAGGCTGGCAGAGACATAACCAAACCCTTCGTGGGAAAGTTTGGGTACGTGTTCGAAGGGAATCCCGAGGGGTCCAGGTCGTGGATATGAGCGAATGGACCGTATTGATAAAGGGAACGGGATAAGATATATTTAAGGATCATGAAGCGTGGAGCCATATAATATGTTAGTCGAAAGGAGGGAATATGTGGACTGCTATGCCGGGGAAGGAGTTGGGAAGGATACCGCTCTTCGACCCTGCGGACGGGAAGACCGTGGTCCCTCCCCTCTCCGAGGGAAGGGGATGGTGGGCCGGAGCCTGCAGCGTCTTCTACGACGAGGGATCGGGGAAGTTTTACCTCTACTACAGGCTGAGGAAGCCGAAGGAACTGGGCAGGGGTGTGGAATGCAGGGTTGCGGAGAGCACGGACGGGGTCAGCTTCAGGGACATATGGAGGGCAACGAAGGAGGAGCTTGACACCCCCTCCATGGAGAGGGCCTCCATCTTCAAGTGCCATGATGGCAAGTGGAGGCTGTACATAAGCTTCGTGGACCCTGAGGACAGCAGGTGGAGGGTCGACCTTATGGAGGCCGACGCCCCGGACGGGTTCTCGCCGACCGAAAGGCGTAAGGTCTTCACGGCATCGGACATAGGTGCCGAGGGTGTGAAGGACCCATGGATGGTGAGGATAGGGGGACTCTACTACATGCTCCTGAGCTACGCGCCGACCCCCAAGTCCGCCTCCTCCGAAGAGAGGGCCAGGATGCACGCTACCGCGGACGTGTACGCCACGGGGGTGACCAAGTCCCATTCGGGCCTGGCCGCGAGCGCTGACGGGGTGAACTTCCGGTGGTTCGGAGATGTGCTTTCCCCCTCTAAGGACGGATGGGACGCGTACGCCGCCCGCCTGAGCTGCTTGCTCTGGATCCCACCTGTGTTCGTGGGGTTCTACGACGGCTCCCGGACCGTGGACGAGAACTACGAGGAACGCACTGGTATCGCTATCTCTTGGGACCTGAAGAGCTTCCGTAGGGCCAGTGCCGACGGACCGGCCCTGACGTCCCCCTACGCATCGGGTTCCCTTAGATATGTGGATGCCTTGGCGTTCGAGGACAGAGTATACTTCTATTACGAGTTCGCCAGGCCCGACGGCTCCCACGAGCTCAGGGTGAGCATAGTGAGGAGGGGAGGTTAGATGGGATACCTGACCTTAGTCTCGATAGGACTCGTGGCCGGGACGGCCAGCGGGCTGCTGGGGATCGGTGGAGGGGTGATCTTAGTTCCGGCCCTTACCTTGTTGGTGGGCTTAGACGTTCACAAGGCAGTGGGGATATCCCTGGCCACCATAATACCCACGGCTATATCCGGGACCCTAAGGCATTATTCCGTCGGGAACGTGGACCTTAAGGTGGTTGCCTTCATAGTAGTGGGGTCGGTAGCGGGGGGATACTTAGGGGCCACGCTCTCCCAACACCTTCCCTCTCCGGTGCTCAGGAGGATATTCGGTGGATTTATGATATTGGCCGCTGTAAGGATGTTTATGAGATAGGAGGAAGGATGGAACCCGTGGTGGAGTACGAGAAGCTCCTGCCGTACCAGTTCGAAAGGAGGGTGGAGGAGTACCCTTTAGCTTACGTCCCCGTAGGATCGCTCGAGTGGCACGGGGAACACTTAGCCTTAGGTAACGATGCGATCAAGATGCACGAACTCTGCAGGATGGCGGCTCGTAAGGGGGGAGTCGTCTTTCCTCCCGTCTTTTATTCTATACCGGAACTCACATCGTACGGCTCCAGGTACAAACACGATGCGAACTTCGTCGGAAAGGAGTCCCTCTTAGAGGCGGTGCTGAAGGAGATCTTCGAGAACTTGGAGAATGCCGGGTTCAGGGCCATGATGGCGGTCACGGGCCACACATGCTTGGAGCAGATATATCTTGTGCACAGGGTGGCGGCGGAGTACAACGAGGCCTCCTCCGTGACCGCCTTCGGCACCTGCGACAGCGCCTTCGGCCACTCCTTAGGACACTACAGTGACCACGCGGCCAAGTGGGAGACCTCACTTCTGTGGTATTTGAGACCTGAGCTCGTGGACGTATACAGGCTTCCCAAGGCCCCGAGCGCCCCCTTGGAGGGGGTCGGAGGGGAGGACCCCAGGGTCCACGCGTCCAGGGAACTTGGGGAGAGGGTGGCGCACGTGATAGCCGAGGAGATGGCTGAGGTCGGGAGGAGGCTTCTGGAGGGGAAGGTCCCGGGCCCCGGGGAGCTCGGCTCCCCGCACGAGTGGATCGTGAGGTACGAAGGACGGACGAGGGGTTAGCCGGAGGAAGATATGGCCAAGCTCTGGAAGAAGGGCTACGAGTTGGACGAGGAGATGGAAGCCTTCACGGTCGGGGAGGACCACGTACTGGACCGGGAGCTCGTGGAGGCGGACGTCCTTGGGAGCATAGCCCATGCGAAGATGCTCTCCGAAATAGGGATACTTACGGATGAGGAGTTCAAGGCCCTCAAGGAGGGACTCTGTGAGGTCCTGAGACTCCACGGTGAGGGGAAGTTCCAAATCCGCAGGGAGCAGGAGGACGTCCACACCGCCGTCGAGGAGTTCCTGACCGAATGCCTCGGGGACGTGGGCAAGAAGCTCCACACCGCAAGGAGCAGGAACGACCAGGTCCTGGTGGACATAAGGCTGTATACTAGGGACAGGCTTTTGGAGGTCATGGCCGAGGTCCTGGGGACTTCCGAGGTGCTCTTGGACTTCGTCGAAGCCCACAGGGACGTGCCCATGCCCGGCAGGACCCATACCCAGAGGGCCATGACCTCCTCCGTGGCACTTTGGGCCGGAGCGTTCGCCGAGTCCCTCTTGGACGACATGAAGCTCCTCTGGGCGGCTTACAGGCTCAACGACCAAAATCCCTTAGGCTCGGCCGCAAGCTACGGGGTACCCCTTCCCATAGACAGGAGGCGGACGACCGAGCTTTTAGGCTTCTCCAAGGTCCAGCACAACGTGCTCTACGCAAACAACAGCCGCGGGAAGGTCGAGGCGGTCGTGGTATTCGCCCTCTCCCAGGTCGTGGAGGACTTAGCTAAGCTTTCCGACGACCTCATCTGGTTCAGCATTCCCGAGTTCGGATACTTCTCGCTCCCGGAGGAGTACTGCCCGGGCTCTAGCATAATGCCCCAGAAGAGGAACCCGGGACCTCTGGAGCTCGTGAGGGCGAGATCTGCTAGGGTAACGTCCAAGCTCGTGCAGCTCCTCCTCGTGCTCAGGAACCTTCCCTCGGGGTACAACAGGGACCTCCAGGAGACAAAAGGACCTCTGATAGAGGCCGTAACGACGACCGTAAGCTGTCTCCGTGTGGTTAGGAAGATATTCTCGAAGCTCGAGGTGAACAGGGAGAGGCTCATCTCCTCCTTCAGCCCGGAGCTCTTCGCGGCGGACGAAGCCTTGAGGATGGCCGCCGAGGGGGTGCCCTTCAGGGAGGCGTACAGGAGGGTTGCTTCGGACCTGGAGGGCTTGAGGTCCAGGGACCCCGTGGAGGAGGTACTCCGAAGGACCCACCTCGGGGCCCCGGGCGACCCGGAGCTCGCGGAGCTTCCGAGGAGGTGGTTGGAGGATGAGAGGAGGAGGCTCGAGGAGGAGAGGAAGCGGGTGGAGGAGGTGAAAAGGCGCCTCCTCGAGATGTAGGTCGGACTTCCACCCCGTCATCTCCTTCCCGGACACGGCGGAGGCCCGTGGGATTCCGGTCATGAGCAGTTCGCAATCTCGGAGCTTACGGGAGGTTGAAGATGCCGGATATGCTCGTGTCCTTGGTCAAGCTCCCGCCCATAGAGCCGATCTTAGAGAAGCTCAGGGGGGAGGGGATAACGATACGCCGCCCGGACCCCTGGGAACAGAGGGCGCTCAGGAACTTCATAGCATCCGAGTTCTCCGAGGGCTGGGCGGACGAGACGTCCGTAGCCTTCTCCCACCGGCCCGTGACCTGCTTCGTGGCCATGGAGGGGGACAGGATAGTCGGGTTCGCCGCGTACGAGTGCACGAGGAGGGGTTACTTCGGCCCTACGGGAGTGGCCGAGGGATACAGGGGGAGGGGGATAGGTAAGGCCCTGTTTTTAGCCTGCCTCCGCGGGCTTCAGGACCTGGGCTACACCTACGCGATAGTCGGAGGGGCAGGTCCTGTGGGGTTCTACAGGAAGGTCGCAAGGGCCATGGTCATCCCAGTGGACGGGGGAAGGGGCATATACGGACTTGAGGAGGACCCGAAGTTCCTCTCATCCCCCTCACCCGAGCTTCCCGGCCCTTCTGTGGTCCACGAGGAGGAAGTCGCCTGGGAGGAGCACCTCGACCGTCGGAGCAGGGTCTTAGTCTCCGGCATCTGGGGCTTCTCCTTGGGAGTGGCGGAGTACACCTCGGAGGAGTTCGGGGAGCGCCAGATCCACGAGGACCAGGAGGTTCTGTACGTGGTTTCGGGTTCAGGTGAGCTGCTCTTGGGAGGGCAGGTGCAGGAGGTCGGACCAGGGACAGCGGTGTACGTCCCTCCCGGGACGGAACATGCGATACGCCGCACGGGCCAGGAGCCGGTCAAGGTGGTCTACGCGCACGGTTCCGCTTAGAGAGGAGCATGTAACGCTCGCCGAGTACATCAAAAAGGAGGCAGGATGCGGCTCGGGTTAGTGACCTACAACCTTGCGAAGGATTGGGATGTCCCCAAAATAATAAAGATGTGCGAAAGGACGGGGTTCGAGGGGGTGGAGCTGCGCACGACCCACGCCCACGGGGTGGAGGCCTCGCTCAGCAAGGAGGAGAGGGAGAGGGTGAGGAAGCAGTTTCAGGATTCCTCAGTGGAGCTCGTGGGCCTCGGGAGTGCCTTCGAGTACCATTCCCCCGACCGAGAGGAACTGAGGAGGAACGTGGAAGGGACGAAGGAATACGTGATCTTAGCGCACGATGTAGGAGCGCCCGGGGTTAAGGTCAGGCCGAACGGCTTCCCTCCGCCCGAACTCAGGGTTCCCAGGGAGAAGACCTTGGAGCAGATAGGGCTGGCTTTAAGGGAGTGTGGAAAGTTCGCGGAGGACTACGGGGTCCAGATAAGGCTCGAGGTGCACGGAAGGGAGACCTGTAAGCTTCCTTACATCAGGAAGATTTTGGATTACGCCGACCATCCGAACGTCTATGTGTGCTGGAACTCAAACCTCACGGACGTGGACGAGGCCACGGGTTCCATAAGGTCCAACTTCGAACTCGTGAAGGATAGGATAGCCCTCGTGCACATAAACGAGCTCTGGAGGGAGGAGTACGGGGAGTACCCTTACAGGGAGCTCTTCTCGCTGCTCAAGGAGGTGGGGTACGAGGGCTTCTGTTGCGCGGAGGTACCCGAAAGTCCCGAGCCTGAGCGGTTGATGAGGTATTATAAGGCCCTCTTTGCGGCATATTCCAGGTAGATGTTACACTTCCTCCGGCCTGAGTTGCTCCCACTTACGGGCCTCGCCGTCGTTCCTCCCCTAATTCACCTCCTAAACCGTAGACGGCTGGGGAGGATAGATTTCTCCAACATAGCCTTCCTCATCTCCCTCGACAGGGAAAGGATGAGGAGGGTGAGGCTCAAAGGGTGGCTGTTGCTCGTCCTCAGGACGTCCGCCGTGGCGTTTATGAGCCTCGCCGTAGCGGGGCCGACCTTGAGGGAGGGAGGGGGCGGGGGCCATGCCCGAACGTCCGCTGTGCTCCTGATGGACGTCTCCTGCAGCACGAGGCTCCGCACGGAGAGGGGGAGGGTGATGGACCTGGAGAGGGACAGGGCCTTGGAGGTGCTCGGGACCCTCAGGGGTGGGGACAGGGTCTGGGTGGTCCCCTTCGGGAGCCGCCCGCGCGAGGTCCACGGCCCATCGGATCCGGAGGAGGCCGAGGCTTACGTCCGCTCGATCTCTCCCACTTACGAAGGTACGGACTTCGTGGCCGCCCTGAGGAAGGCCGTCTCCCTCCTGGAGGGGGAAGGGGCGAACAGGGAGGTCTACCTTATAACGGACTGGGCCCGTCACGGATGGAGTTCGGACGAGGGACTCCCGAAGTCGGAAGGGATGAACCTCTTCGTCCTGCCCGTGGACGGCGGGAGGGAGAACCTCGGGGCGGTCGGGATCAGGACGTTGGGCCTGGCCCTGGTTTCGGGGGGGAGGGCGAGGGTGAGGGCGTACATCTGCAGGTACGGAGGGGAAGGGGAGAGGGAAGTTTCCGTGGACATCTACTTGGAGGGGAGAAGGATAGCACACTCCTCCGTGGAACTTAAGGGTTCGGGGGAGGTGCCCGTAGAGTTCTCCCTGCCCTTGGAAGGGGCAGGGGAGATCTCCGGCTTCGTCAGGGTGGAGGAGGACGAGCTGCCTGAGGACGACGGTTGGTACTTCGTGCTCAGCGTCGTGGACTCGGTGGACGTGCTGGTGTCCGGTTCTGAGGCTCAGGTGTTGAAGCTTGCCCTCTCCCCGCCCGGACCCGTCGGGACCCCCTTCCGCGTCCGCGAGGTCGAACCGGAGGGGATAAGCTCCCAGCTTCTGAAGGACGTGGAGGTTGTGCTCCTTGCGGACGTCGAGGCACTCCCTCCGTCCACCCTTTACGCTTTGAAGGATTTCGTGAGGGGTGGAGGGGGACTCGGGATCTTCCTGGGAGGAGGGGCCGATGTAAGGTGGTACAACGAGAATGTCCTGCGCGAACTCATTCCCGGTCGCCTGGGTCCCCTCAAGGGTTCACCTTGGGGGGATGGAGGGTACTTCGTACCAAAATCTTGGAGTCCGGCCCTGAAGGACCTTCTGGGGAGGGATTCCTTCAAGGTGTTCCTGTTCTATCCCTTCCTCCCAGGAATGGGGACGAAGCCCTTGATAGAACTGTCCGACGGCTCGGTCGTCTCGGCCGAGTCGGGGAACGGGAAGGTGTTCATCTGGAGCGGGGGGCTCCCTTCGGATTGGGGGAACATAACCCTGAGGGGTGTATTCCTGCCCCTTCTGTATCGCCTGGTCCTCAGGGCCGCCGCCCCGGGCGAGGGGAGGATGGGATGGACGGGGGGAAGGCTCTCCCTGGAGTTCCGTGGGGAGGGACCTTTGAAGTTGGAGGGGCCAGAGGGGGAGAGCTTCACCCTCTGGCCCGAAGGATCGTGCGTGACCACCCCTCCCCTCGACTCCCCAGGGATATGGAGGCTTTCGGGGGGAGGGAGGGTCGTGGCACTCGTCCCTGTGAACGTCCCTCCTCGGGAGAGGGACCTGAGGAAAACTCCTGAAGGAGGGCTCGCCCGGGCCTTCCGTACGATCCGACCGGAGGAACGGGTGGCCGACGTGGTCAGGAAGCTCCGGTACGGGAGGGAGCTCGGATGGCCCTTCGCCCTCCTGGCCTTCTTGCTCCTCCTGGCCGAGCTCGTCCTGGGCAGGGCTAAGACCTCCGAACGAGCCTGAGGAGGCCCCAGAGGACCAGCAGAGCCGGCCAGCCCTTCGCCAGCACCTCTCCAGGGCTTATGGGGAGCATGTAGTAGTTGTCCACGAGGAAGAGTCCTCCTGCGGATATCATCCCGATGCCCAGAATTATGCTCCACATCTTCTTAAGCCCGACCGCGAGGAGGGAAGCTCCGCCCAGGACGACCAATGCGGGCCATCTTACGCCCGCCCCCTTGGGTATAAGGGAGTTGTTCCAGAGCAGAAGGTAGAGTCCTGCCGAGGAAAGGAAGGTGCCCACCGCCAACCTGCGGGAGAGGAGGGTTCCCACCCCAACGGCCATAAGCCCTAAGGGCCACCAATACTTGAACTCCGGCCTGAGGAGCCCGAGGTTGTGCGCCAGAATTGCGGCCCCGACCCCTATGAGCACCAGCCCCGAGGCATATCCGGTTCTCCGTCCCATCCGGCTTCCCCTTTATGCTCAACCTTCGGAAGCAGGG
The DNA here is from genome assembly GCA_012961755.1 of Candidatus Latescibacterota bacterium. GTDB lineage: Bacteria > Latescibacterota > 4484-107 > B68-G9 > B68-G9 > B68-G9. The sequence goes on along the minus strand of DTYS01000184.1, from coordinate 5,901 downwards.
CCCAGAGCAGGAGGTAGGCTAAGACCCCTGCTCCTAAGGAAAGGAGCGTGCCCAGGACCCAAAGGAGCCTTACGATGTTGGGGTCCATGCCGAGCTGCTCCCCTATTCCCCCACAGATCCCCGCTATCCTCCTGTCCCGGGATCGCTCGATCTTTACCTCCTTCCTCAGGAGCATGACCCCTAAGAGCACCAGGACAGCTCCCCACACCGCCCCTAACGTCACCGAGAGGGAGAAGGGGAAGAGGCCTAAGTTGTGGGCAAGCAGGAGCACCCCGACCGCTATCAGGGCCCATCCCCCGAGGTCCCTCCTCGGGGGAATCGCCGGCCCTTCCACTTCCGACGGAAGCAGGACCACCGCGGCCAGATATAGGACGACGGGGATCGGGCCGAGGAAGAGGAGCGAGACGACCCAGGCTATCCTCATCCAGAGCGGAGGGACCCCAAGGTATCTGGCTATACCGGCACACACCCCTCCTAGGATCCCCTCCCTGCGCGAGCGATAGAGCTTCCTCATTTCACCCCCATCTTTAGCAGGAGCCAAGGTAGCTTTAGGATGAGCTTCGGACGTTGTAGGAGGGCGGACTTGAAGACCCTTCCCAAGGTCCGCTCCTCCGGGGGGAGTTCGTTGGTGCTCCGAGCTATCCCGTTCAGCTCATCGTCCGAGAGTTCGCATATAACCTCCTTCACCGCGTAAGCCATCCTGTGGGCACGTCCCAGTTCCTCCTCCCATTCCACCTCGTACTCGTGGAGCCTTCCGGCGGACGTGTCCCCTCCGAGGACCGCTCCTGCGGCCACCCTTCCGGCTATCCTCGCGGCCTTAAGGGCCGGGATTATCCCTCCTCCGCTTACGGGGTTGGCCTGATGTGCTGCGTCGCCGACCAGGAGGACCCCGTCCGCGACCATCTTCCTGAGCCCACCCGAGCAGGGGACCCCCCCGGCCGTGGAGCCTAAGATGTAGGCCGAGGGGAAGAACTTACCCACGAAGGCGTCCAGGTACTCCGATGGAGGTCGTTCCCTTGCGAACTCCCCCGATATCCCCAGCCCCACGTTCGCTATGCCCTCCCCCTTAGGGAAGGCCCAAGCGTAGCCTCCGGGAGCAAGATTCCTTCCGAAGTACATATATATCCTGTTACTGTCCAGGGACATTCCTCCCATCAGGTACTGTGCGCAGACCTCCATATCCTTGAGGGGGCAGTAAGTCCTGAGGCCGGCCCACCTTCCAACCCTGGACTCCACCCCGTCCGCCCCGACCACGAGCTTCGCCCTCACCTCTTCTTTCCTTCCCCTGAGGTTCACCTTGATTCGCAACCCATTTCCTTCCCTCACGAGCCCCGAGGCCGAGGCCCTCGTCCATATCTCAGCCCCGGCTTCCCCTGCGAGGCGGGCTACCTCTTTATCGAAGGCCCTCCTGTCCAACACGTAACCCGCCGTACCCTCTACGTTCAGGTCCACCCTCGTCCCGTCAGGGGCGAAGAACGTTACACCCTCTATCCTGTTCAGGGCCCACCTCGGGTCGGGTTCGAGGAACTCCTTCAGTCCCTCCTCGTCCACCGCCTCGGCGCACCTGACGGGGATGCCTATCTCCGGGTCCCTCTCCAATATCAGTACCCTTGCCCCGGACTTGGCCGCGACCTTGGCGGTGAAGCAGCCTGCAGGCCCGGCTCCTATGACCACTATGTCGTAGGTCTTCATCGCTCCCCTTAGGATAAGCAAAAGATGCTCCTACGTCAAGTAGGAGGTTGCGCAGGGTCATCCCATTATGTATATTTTCGGTATGAAGGTCGCCCGCTTCGCATCGTTTGCGTTCCTGGTATGCTCCTGCGCCGCGCTCAGACCCGCACCCGAACTTAGACCTTATCCCGAGGTTCGGCCGTTGGACCTACAGTCCGATCCGGTGGTGAGGAGACGGGGCGATGTCCTCTGGGCCGAGAGGAGGGGGTTGAAGGTAGAGGTGACGTACATCCAGCCGGCACATCTTGACTCCCTTATGCACGAGATCCCAGGGGGGAAGGAACTTCTGGGGTCCCTTAGGAGGACCGAGGGGAGGGAACAGGGATGGTGGTTGGCCTTCAGGATGGTCTTCGTGAATGATACCGGAAGACGCATATACTTCGATCCAGGGGCGTTCTTCTTGGTGGATTTGAGGTACATAACTCGATATAGAGCTTTCAGTTATAGGGAGATATCTGCCCTATTTTATCCCCGCTCGGGAAGCGCCTTCGGCGTCGAACGCTACAGGAGGCTTTTGAAGGCCGCATCCGGGATGTTGCTCAGGAAGGGCTTCGTGGAGTCCGGTAAGGGGCGAGGAGGGATAGTGCTCTTCCGCTTCAGGGGGGACGAGGAGAGGGAGGTGGCCCTGGTACTGTCGGGGATCGACCTCTCCCCGGACGACGAGGAGGTCCGTACAGCGGACTTCAGGTTCGATTTCTCGTACGCTTTCCGCTACCTGAGCAGATAGGAGGAAGATATGTCCATAGCCGAAAACCTCCGAAGGGTCCAGGAAAGGATGGCCGAGGCGGCCCTGAGGGTGGGAAGGAGTCCTGAGGACGTTGTCCTCGTGGCGGCGACCAAGGGCAGGACTCCGGAGGAGATAGAGGAGGCCATAAGGGTTGGGGTGGAGGCGGTGGGGGAGAACAGGGTCCAGGAAGCGGAAGCTAAGTTCCCCTACATCCGACTTCCCTTCCGTAAGCATATGATAGGCCACCTCCAGAGGAACAAGGTTAAAAAGGCCCTGAAGCTCTTCGACGTCATCCAGTCCGTGGACAGTTTCAGGCTCGGGGAGGAGATATCCAAGAGGGCCTTGCATAGGACCGTGGAGGTCCTCGTGGAGGTGAACACATCGGGCGAGGAGACCAAGTTCGGAGTTTCACCCGAGGGGACCGTAGACCTCGTGGGGAGGCTCTTGGAGCTCGAGGGGATCTTTGTAAGTGGGCTCATGACGATAGGACCTCTCACGGAGGACGAGGGGGAAGTAAGGAGGGCCTTCTCGCTTCTGAGGGAGCTGAGGGAGAGGGCAGAACGGGAGTTAGGAGTTCACCTTCCAGTGCTCTCTATGGGGATGAGCGGGGACTTCGAAGTTGCGATAGAGGAAGGGTCCACGATGGTCCGGATAGGCACGGCCATATTCGGGCCTAGACCTTCGTAGCTGCCTCGCCGCATGGGGGACGATATGTTCGATACTAGACACTTCGTCAACGGACTCATAGGGATAGCCTCAGGGCTTTTGAACTTCTACATGTGGATAGTGGTCGTGAGGGTGGTGGTCTCCTGGTTCCATGTGAATCCCTACAATCCCCTGGTCCAGTTCCTATACCGCATAACGGAGCCGGCCTTGGACCCCATACGCAGGAGGCTTCCGAGGGCGCTCTGGACTGCAGGGTTGGACTTCTCGCCCTTGATCCTTATCCTTCTCATACTCGTAGTCCGTCTTTTCCTGGAATCCCTCAGGATTTAGGAGGCGGATGTGACTAAGGAGGAGGCCAGAAGGCGGATAGAGGAGCTAAGGGAGCTTATAAGGTACCACAACTACAGGTATTACGTCTTAGATTCTCCGGAGATATCCGATGCCGAATACGACAGGCTCTTCAGAGAGCTTCAGGAGCTCGAGGATGAGTTCCCGGAGTTCGTAACTCCGGACTCCCCGACCCAGAGGGTGGGCGCCCAGCCCGCCGAGGAGTTCGGGACAGTCCCCCACACTATACCTATGTTGAGCTTGGACAACGCCATGGACGAGGAGGAGGTGAGGGAGTTCGACGAAAGGGTAAAGAGGTCCTTAGGAACCGATGAAGATGTAGGATATGTCGCAGAACCGAAGCTCGACGGACTCGGAGTGGAACTGGTCTACGAGAAGGGGAGGCTCGTGGTGGGCTCCACGAGGGGAGATGGGTTCGTCGGGGAGGACGTGACGCGGAACCTGAGGACCATAAGGGCGGTTCCCTTGGTCCTCTTGGGGGACCCCCCCGAAAGGCTCGAGGTGAGGGGGGAGGTGATAATGCACATAGAGGACTTCAGGGAGCTGAACCGAAGGAGGGCGGAGGAGGGAAAGCCCCTCTTCGCAAACCCGAGGAACGCTGCCGCCGGCTCGGTGCGGCAGCTGGACCCGAGGATAACCGCTTCGAGGCCCTTGAACATATTCTTTTACGGGGTGGGACGGGTGGTGGGAATGGAGTTCTCCACCCACTGGGAGGTGCTCCAGGCCCTGAGAAGCTGGGGCCTGAGGACCAACCCCCTCAACAGGCTCTGCAGGAACGTAGACGAGGTGGTGGACTACTACAGGGAGCTTACGGAGATGAGGGAGGAGCTTCCCTACGAGGCCGATGGGGTCGTCATCAAGGTCAACAGGCTCGACCTCCAAAGGAGGCTGGGGGAGAAGTCCAGGAGTCCACGTTGGGCCATAGCGTACAAGTTCCCCCCGAGGCAGGCCACCACGGTCATAAAGGACATATTAGTCCAAGTGGGTAGGACAGGGGTCCTCACCCCCGTGGCGATCATGGAGCCCGTGCGCGTAGGCGGGGTCGAGGTCAAGAGGGCCACCCTTCACAATCAGGACGAGATAGATAAGAAGGACATAAGGATAGGGGATACGGTGATAGTGCAGAGGGCCGGGGATGTGATACCCGAGGTGGTAGCGGTCGTGAAGGAGAAGAGGACGGGAAGGGAGAGGCCGTTCAGGATGCCGGAGAGGTGCCCCGTCTGCGGGGCAAGGGTGGTGAAGCTCCCGGGAGAGGCCGCGCACAGGTGCACCAATTCTACCTGTCCGGCACAGGTCAAGGAGATGATAAGGTACTTCGCCTCCAAAAGCGCCATGGACATAGAGGGGCTGGGGGTCAAGCTCGTGGCCCAGCTCGTGGACAGGGGCTTAGTTAAGGATGTGGGCGACTTGTACTTCCTGACCAAGGAACAACTCGCCTCGCTCGATAGGATGGCCGAGAAGTCCGCGGAGAACTTACTGGAGGCCTTGGAGAGGAGCAAGGAGAGGGAACCTGCCAGGGTCTTATGCGCCTTAGGGATAAGGCATGTGGGTGAACATGTGGCCAGGATCCTCATGGACCACTTCGGCTCCATAGACAAGCTTGCTAAAGCCTCGGCCGATGAGCTGGAATCCGTCCCGGGGATAGGGCCGGAGGTCGCCCAGAGCGTGGTGGACTTCTTCTCCCACGAGGAGAACAGGAGGGTGCTGGAGAAGCTCAAGAGGGCAGGGCTTAAGTTCGAGGTCGATAAGGAGGCCGCAAGGCCGCTTTCCGGGAAGAAGTTCGTGTTCACGGGGACCCTCTCCTCCATGGCCCGTTCTGAGGCCGAGGAGCTCGTGAGGAAGCTCGGAGGTGAGGCCTCAAGCTCGGTGAGCAGGAGGACGGATTACGTGGTCGTGGGGGAGAACCCGGGCTCCAAGCTCGATAGGGCCCGTCGGCTCGGAGTGAAGACAATAACCGAGGAGGAGTTCCTCAGGATGGTGGGGAAGGGATGAGAGGGAGATGCCGAATATGCGGGGCTCCGACTCCAGCGCACCTCGGGGTCTGCCTCTCCTGCATAAGGAGGAGGCCCGGGAAAGCTATCACTTACATCCGCGAGGCCCACAGGAGCGCCAGGGAGGAGTTCGGCCTCCCTGCCTTTCCTCCGGACTCCCCAGACGGTGTACTCTGCGGGCTCTGTGCGAGGAACTGCAGGATAGGGGAGGGGGAGGTGGGGTACTGTGGGCTGAGGACCGTAAGGGACGGTAAGCTCTTCCACGTGGCGGGAACCCCCGATGGGGGGTTCCTCCGCTGGTACAGGGATCCCCTCCCCACGAACTGCGTCGCGGACTGGGTCTGTGCGGGCCATACCAAGAGGGGTTACCACAACTTGGCAGTTTTCTACGCGAGCTGTTCCCTGGATTGTCTCTTCTGCCAGAACTGGCACTTCCGT
>DTYS01000183.1 GCA_012961755.1 Candidatus Latescibacterota bacterium | reverse complement strand
GTGCATATGGGCTACGTGGGTGTACTCGTGCGTCACGAGCATGCTCAACCAATCCCCCTTGGCTCCAGCCCACTTGCCCTGGGGAAATTTGGGGAAGAGTCCGATGTGGGTGGGAAATAGGGCAGCGTACCCGTTGGAGAGGTCGGCGTAGGGGTCCAGGACTATGTCCACCTTCCCGGGATCCGTACCCACGAGCTTAACTACCTTACCCCTCGCATCCTCCGCCCTCCCGGCCACCTCCCTCGCCAGTCCCTCCCATCCCTCGGGGAAGTGCACCCTGAAGTTGGCCGTCTCCAAGGTGTACCACCTGCACGTCGGGAGCATAGAAGAGGGGGCTCCGGCGAAGGTCAGGAGCACGACCGAAGCCCCCGTAAGCCACTTCAACTTCACCTCTTGGGCACCTCCGGCCTGTTCCCAAGTATCCCTTCTATCTCCTCCATAACTTCGTCCTCCAACTTCACCCCCGAGGCCTTCACGTTATCCTCAAGCTGTTCGGGCCTGGTGGCCCCCACTATAGCACTGCTCACCTCCGGCCTCCTGAGCACCCAAGCTAAGGCGAGCTGGGATGTCGTAAGGCCGAGCCTTCCTGCAAGCTCGGTCAGCTTCCTCAACTTCGCCCTCAGCTCCTCAGTCAGCACCCTCTTTATCCCCTCACTCCACGTGGCCCTGCTCCCGTCGGGTATCCCTTCGTTGTACTTCCCTGTGAGGAGCCCGCCGGCTAAGGGACTGTAGACCACGACGCCTATCCCGTTGCGGAAGCACGTGGGGAGCGTGTCGACCTCCACCCCCCTGTTTAACATGTTGTAAGGGGGCTGTTCAGCTTTGGGAGGGAACGCCTTAAATTCCTTCGCCACACCGACTGCCCTCTCTATCTCCTCTGTGGGCCAGTAGCTCGTCCCCCAGTAGAGTACCTTACCCTGGTGGATCAGGTCCTCCATCGTCCTTACTACTTCCTCGGCCTCTACCTCAGGATCGTGCCTGTGGCAGAAGTAGATGTCCAGATAGTCCGTCCCGAGCCTCCTCAGGCTCGCTTCCACGGCCTCCTTTATATGTTTCCTGCTTAGGCCCCTGTCGTTCGGGCCCGGCCCCACAGGACGGAAGACCTTGCTCGAAAGCACGATCGAGCTTCTCTTTATATCCCTCAAGAACTTCCCCAAGACCTCCTCCGCCCTCCCCTGTCCGTACTCGTCGGCGGTGTCGAAGTAAACTATCCCCAAATCCAACGCCTTGAAGAACACCTTCCTCGCCTCGTCCTCGTCGAGCCTCTCCCCGAAGTTGAGCCAAGTTCCGAGCCCTATCTCGCTCACCTTCACCCCGGCGGAGCCCAACCTACGATATTCCATCCTCCCTCCTTCCTTATGTGGATGCTCGGTCGACACCGCGGTAGGCCCATCTGAGCACCTTCCCTACGACGTCCCTCCTCTGCTCCACGAACACCTCCCGTCGGCATATCCTCCCCCGCAGGCCAACAACACGAACCCCGATAGTAGCCACAGGAACCTCATTTCCCACCTCTTAGCTCCTTCGCCCGAAGGGAAGCCTCCTTCGCCTTATCCTTCATCCCCTTGCGCACGTAAACTATGCTCAACATCTTCCAGGCCTCCCAGTTTTCCGGCTCGCTCTTCACTATATCCTGAAGCAGGGGCAAGGCATCGTCCCATCTGTCCAAACGATGGACGTAAAGCTCGGCTAAGCCCATCCGAGCTTCCTCGTCCTGGGGGGAGAGCTTCAGAACCTCCTCATAACACCTTGCGGCCTTGTCGTACTCACCTTCCTGCCCATAGAGCACTCCCAGGTTGTACCATACATCAGCGTCGTTCGGATCCAACTCCGAGGCCTTTTTGTAGGCTTCGATGGCCTCCTCGATCATCCCGGCCCGGCCGCAGGCCGATGCCAAGAAGGCCCAAAGCTTGGGATCGTAAGGCCTGAGCCTCACCCCGCGCCTTATCTCCTCCACAGCCCTCCGGTAATCCCCCTTCCTGAACCTGAGGAGCCCGAGCCTTGCCCAGACGTCCGCGTCCTCCGGAGCGACGGAGGAAGCCCTTTCGTACGCCCTTATGGCCCCATCTATATCCCCTGACCTATACCTGCAGAAACCCAGGTTCTTATAAGCATCCACCATGGTGGAATCTATAGCTATCGCGTCCCGAAACGCCTCCTCCGCCCCGCCCACGTCCCCCCTCCGCGCCCTTTCCACTCCCAAGTTGTACACCTGGATCCAGTACTTCCTCCTAAGCTCCCTCGCCCTCCTTGCCCATCCCCTCGGGTCCAGCTCCTCGGCCTTCCGGAGCGCGGCGGCCATATCCTCCCACTTTCCCATCCTCCCGTACACCTCACCGAGCCAGTAATAAGCCTCGGGGTCCCCCGGGTCCCGCCTTAAGGCCTCCTCGAGCTGGACTTCCGCGGACCTAAGGTTCCCCTGCTCGAGGTACACCCTCGCGGCCGTTATAGCCCTGCCTCCACAACCCCCAAGGACCAAGGCCAATGCCAATATCGACGAGGTACGTCCCATCCTTCACCCCTCAAGCCTGAACTGTATCGGGACCACGACCCAAACCTTTACAGGCCTGTCGTTCTGCTTGGCAGGCGAGAACAGGAACCTCTTCGCCGCGTCCAAGGCTACCTCCCGAAATATATCCGGCCCCTTCAGGAACTTCACCTCCTCCGGTCTCCCTTCCTTCCCGACCAATATCTTAACGAAGACCGTCCCTTCTATCCCGACCCTCCGGGCTACCTCGGGGTACTTTGGAACCACCGTCCTGAGCAGCTGGGGCTTGACCTCAACGTGCCAAAACTCTGCTATCTCTTCCTCCTCCCCCGAGAGGGCCACCTCCGCCGGCTCGGGAGGGGGTGTGGGAGGAGGGGGAGGAAGGTCCCCGCGCACATCCAACTCGGTCTCGCCTATGGTCACATCCTCGGATACCTCCTCCCCCTCGGCCTCAACTATGGGCACCGAAGGCCTGGGAGGGGGCCTCCTCACCTCCCGGCGGGTCTCGGGGACCTCCTCTACCTGTATGATCACCTCCCGCCTCGGAGGACGATACTCCCCGACCTCCACCTTCCTCCATAGAGAAAAGAGTGCTATGTGCGCCACTATGGCCAAGAACACGCACCTTTCCAACCTTACCCTGTAGTCCCGCCTCAGCTCGGCGGAGCGAAGCCTCACCCCTGCTTCCTCCTTGTAGCGAAGTTCACCCTCAAAGCTCCGGCCCTACGGAGGACCTGGAGCACCTCCGAGACCTTGCCGTAGGGAACTTCCTCGTCGGCACGTAGGGAGACTATGGTCCTCGGGTTCTCCCTCATCCTGCGGGACATCATCTCCTCCAAGGAATTCAGCTCGGTCAGTATATCGTTTACGCAGATCTTCCCGTCCTTGGTTATCCATATGTAGACTAAGTTCCTCCTCGTCTCTATCCTCTTTATCTTCCTAGCCCTGGGAAGCTCCACTGGAAGCCCCCTGTACCTCACGAAGGTTGTAGAGACCATAAAAAATATGAGCAGAAGGAAGGCTATATCTGCCATGGACGCCGTCGGGATCCTTACCTCTACTTTGCTCCTCCTCTCAAGGCCCACCCTTCACCTCCGGTGAGGCGATGGATATCCTCGTAGCACCTGCGAGCTTAAGCTCGTCCAGGACGTCCACAAATACCTTGTACTTGGCCTGCTCGTCCACCTTCAAGGATATTATGAGCTTCGGATTCGCCCTCAGCCTCCTTGCGACCTCCTCCCTCAGCTCTTCCAAGGGGACGATCTCCCCCTCGACGGCCACCTCCCCCGCGGCGTTGACCCAAACGTTGCATATGTTCCTCCTCGGAACGACCTTGGTCTGACCGACCCTCGGAAGGACCAGACCAAGGCCCTTGTCCATGTACAGGGTCGTCGTGACCAGAAAGAAGATTATAAGGAGGAACGCCACGTCCGGCATAGAGGCCGTCGGGACCTCCAAGCTCACCCTCCTACGACGCCGCGACACGCCCCTCCTCCTCGCCGTAACCGAGCTCGTAAAGCAAGTCAAGAAGAACAGAGGAACTCTCCTCCATATCCACCACTATCTTATCTATCTTTGAGACGAAGTAATTGTGGAAGGCCTGTATAGGGATCGCTATGCTGAGGCCCGCGGCGGTGGTTATCAGGGCCTCGGAAATTCCTGCGGCCACCAAGGAAGGCTCCACATCCCCCGCCCTCGCTATTGCCTCGAACGCCTTTATCATACCGCTCACGGTCCCCAAGAATCCTAACATAGGGGCTACGTTCACCACGGTAGCGAGCCAGACCAGCCCCCTCTCCAAGAAGGCCATCTCCACCGAACCTGCCGATTCTATCGCCTTCTCCACGTGCCTCATCCCCTGACCCACCCTCGACAACCCTGCGTGTAGGGTAGCAGCGACCGGACCCCTGGCCTCGGAACATACCTCCAGGGCCCTCTCCAACCCCTCGCCCCTGAGGACATCTTCCAAGCGCTGAAGGAACTTCTTGGTATCTACGGACGCCCTGGAGAGCGTCCAGAACCTCTCCAGTATCACCGCCACCCCCCCGATAAAGGCCGCCAAAAGGGGGTACATGAATATGCCCCCCTTATGAAAGAGCTCTAACATATCCGTCCTCCTTCAGCTCCCCCTTCTACCCCTTCTGAAGAACTCCTTCTCCTTCTCCCTCAACTCCTCCTGCTCTATCTCCGCCCTCAACGTGAGGATCATCCTCTCGGCGTACTCCTTCCACCTCGGATCCGCCGAGGCCCTCCTGTACTCCTCGAGGGCCCTTTCCATCTCCCCATTCCTCCAATAGCACTCACCGCTCACGATCAGAATGGCCCCGTCGTTCGGGGCGAGCTTTAAGCCCCTGTCCAACAGCTTCCTCGCCTTATCCAACCTTCCTTCATCTATGTATACCCTAGCAAGCTCGGCGATGAACCTCGTATCCTCCGGCTTCAGCCTTATAAGACCTTCGAGCGCCCGGACTTCATCGTCCCTCCTGCCCAAACGTCGGGAAATGGTCAGGACCCTCAAAAATGCTTCGTAGTCCGAAGAATCCTTTTCGGCCAAGCTTCTATATATCTTCAAGGCCCCGTCATAATCCCCGAGCTTCACTTTGATCCTCGCCATCGTGCGCTCGACCTTCCAATCCCCAGGCCTCAGCCTTACAAGCCTATCGTAAACTTCGAGGGCTTCCTTGAGACGGCCGAGCTTGAGCCTTAAGGCTCCTACGGCGGAGAGCAGCTCCACATCTTCGGGAGAACCCTTAAGGAGAACTTCAAATTCGTGAAGGGCCTCGGAATCCATACCCTCGTACCTATAGAGCTCAGCGAGGCTCCTTCTGACGTCCTCCCTGTTTGGATCTAAGTTTAATATATTTTGATACATTCGCATAACAGAATCGTATTTGGCCTCATCGTAATATATCCTTGCTAATATGTAGTACGTTCTGATGTAAGTGGAATCGAGGTCTACGGCCTTCAGTAGGGCATCCTTCGCCTCCCTGACCTTCTTCAGCCTGTAGGCCAGCTCTCCCAGGGCACAACGATATTTAGCGTTTTCCGGGTCCAAGGAGGCGGCCATCCTATACTGGGCCAGGGCATCCTCGAAAAGCCCGTTCCTCTCGTACCTGACCCCCCGAACATAACGTTTCCTGGCCTCCGAGGAGGGATCCACTTCGGCGGAAGAAATCACACATATCAGTATGATATTATACACTAAATAGTGTATCAAGATACCTCCAAGGTTTCCAACGTCATGCGCTCAACCGTATCGCTACCTCTCGGCAGATGCTCCACG
>DTYS01000182.1 GCA_012961755.1 Candidatus Latescibacterota bacterium | reverse complement strand
GCTGGTTCCTCCACCTCTCCCTCTCGTCCATTATCCAGCCCACCACCCCTTCAAGCAGGTCCTCCAAGGTGACTATCCCGGCCAAGTCCCCGTATTCGTCCACGACTATAGCTATGTGTTTCCTCCCCCTCCTGAACTCCCTGAGGAGCTCCCCCACCCTCTTACTTTCGGGCACGAAGTCTACATTCCTCGCTATGTCCTTAAGTTTCCCTCCACACCCTCCTACCTTGGCCTTGAGCACGTCCTTTATATGGACGTATCCCACTATGTGGTCCTCGTCGCCCTCCCATATGGGCACCCTGGAGAAACCCTTCTGGGTCATTATCCGCCCTGCCTCCTCTACGGGAAGCTCCGCATCCAAGGAAAAGATCTCTATCCTGGGCGTCATAACCTCCCTCACGGCCATGCGGTCCACCCTCAGGATGTTCTGTATCAGCTCCCTTTCGAAGTCCTCCAGAACTCCTTCCTTATGTCCTATTCCCACGGCCGTGCGCAGCTCCTCCTCAGTTATGCCCTCATTGTGGGCCCCCGGCGTGACCAAGGACATGAGCGACCTCAACAGCTCCCTGAAGGGGAACACGAGCCACGAGAAGAACATCAAGGGCAGGGCCGCCCTCCTGAAGATAGCCTCCGCCCTGCGGACCCCGAGGCTTTTGGGCACGGTCTCCCCGAAGAGCAATATCAGCCACGTCATACACAAGGTAGCCAGAAGGATTCCCTCCTTACCGAAGGCCTCCCAGAGCATACCAGCGGCGATGCTGGATGCGAAGGTGTTGACGGCCATGTTCCCGAGCACCACCGTGGCCAGGAACCTCCAAGGACGGGCCATCCAGAAGACGGCGGCCTTAGAGATCAGGGAGCGTTCGGCTTCGAACTTGGACCTTTCGCCAGTGTCCAAAGATAAAAAGGCGGTCTCCGACCCCGAGAAGAAGGCCGAAAGGAAGAGAAGGCCGACCAAGGATAGGATCTGAAGGAGCATATCCATGTCAGCTCAAAGGGAGATAAAGTCCTCCCAAAGTTCGTCCTCCTTTAGGAGTATTATCCTCCTTCCACTTATACGGATGTACCCGTCGTCCCTGAGCCGCCCCAAGGTGCGGGATACCGTCTCCCTGGACGTCCCGGACATATCGGCTATAAGCTGACGTGTGACCCGGAGAGGGAGGAGGACCCCCTCGGGAACCTTGACGCCGTCCTCGGCCACCTGGAGCAGGGAGTAAACTATCCTCCCTGTAACATCCAAGAGGGCCAGGCTCTTCATCTTAACATCCGCCTTGCGGATCCGTTTCGCCATCTCCTCCAGAAGCCTCACCGCCACCCATGGGTTCCGGTGGATCATGTTCAAGAAGTCCCCCCTCCTGAGCGTGAGGGCGACCGTATCCTCCAAGGCGACCACGTTCGCTGAGCGGGGCTTACCGTCCAAGATCGCCATCTCCCCGAAGAAATCTCCCTCCCCAAGCACAGCCAACACCAGTTCCCTACCCTCCCTGTCCTGGACCGAGACCTTCACCTTGCCCCTCTCTATGACGAAGAGGGTGTTCCCCTCCTCCTCCTCCTCCATCAGGATGACCTGGCCCTTGTAAAAATGGGCCGAATAGGAAGCTTGGGCCAAAAGTTCCAGCTCCTCGTCCTTAAGGTCCGAAAAGAGGGGAACTACGCGCAGCAGTTCTTTAATCTTCATAGGTTCCCCCATTAAGTTCTTTGAGCCTTTCCGAGGCTGCCCGACCCCATTCACTTTGGAGCCCGTACCTTCTAAGTATATCCTCGTATAACTTCCTCGCATCCTTGGACCTCCCCATCCTCCCGAGCACCCCAGCGGCCTCGTACTCCGCTGTGACGGCCCATAGCCTCTGTTCGGGATAGAGGTAGGATATCCTCAGGTAAGCTAAGGCCGCCTTCTCGTACCTGCCCAAGGATGCGTACGCCCCGGCTATGTGGAACCAAAGCTCAGCCTGGGTCCCCCTGTCCACGTTCGGAAGTAAGGCTTCGAAATGTCTTATAGCCTCCTCGTACCTCCTGAGCTTCATCATGTAGATCCCACGCTTTATCCTGACCCTCTTCAGGAGGGGACTCTCCGGAGAGTTCCTCTCCAAAGCCTCCAGCTCGGAAAGGGCTTCTTCGTACCTTCCGAGCCTCTCGTATGAGAGGGCCAGGTTGAAACGGGCCTCTTGGGCCTCCCTGCCGGAGACCCCCTCCGAGAGGGCCTTCCTGTAAGAGTCCACCGCAAGGGCGTACTGGCTTGTGAGGTAATATAAAGTCCCCAGGCGCATATGGGCTTCCCTCATGATGGAGGCCTCGGGGTCCATCTTTACGAGGCTTAAGAAGGACTCTATGGCCTTGTCCATCTCCTTGGCCTTAAGGTAGGAAAGGGCTATGTAATAGCGGGCTTGGGGCAGGTATCTGCCTTCCTTGACCTTTCCCAAATATTCCCTCGCGGCTTTGTACAAGCCCCTATCCAAGGCCTCCCTTCCGAAGGCCAAGTTGAACCTATCGTCCCACTCCCTTCCGAACCTCCTATGGAAGGCCTTCATATGCCTCCGGGCTTCCTTCTCCCTTCCCAAGGTTATAAGACAAATGATCTTCCTGCCGAGATCTTCCTTCCCAAGCGTTCCGAGCCTATCGTAGATCGCGAGGGCTTCCTTATACCTGCTAAGTTCGTAAAGCATGTCCGCTAAGAGGGAAAGGGCCCTGGGGGATTCGGCCTTCCTTAGGACCTTTACGGCCTCCTCCTTCCTTCCAAGTTCGGTCAAAACCTCACTGTAGGCTACGCGGACCGAATCTGCGAGGTTGGGATATTTTGAGACCAGTTCCCCGTACCACCTCACGGCCTCCTGCTTAAGGGAGGCCATAAGGCAGGAAGAAGCTAAGGCCTCAAGCCTTTCAGGGGTCTCCCTCAACCTCACGAGCCTCCGGTAGACGGGGACGGCCTTCTCCGGGCTCCCGAGCGAGATGTAAAGTTCGGCCAGGCGTTCCCCGAGCTCTTCGTCCTCGGGAAGGCCGGCCAAAGCCTCCTCCCAGTATCGGACGGCGAGGTCCTCCCGACCAGCTATCTCCCCCAGAAGCTTGTACGCCCGCGACGCGAAAGGGCTTTCGGGATGTCCCCTGACGAGCTCGGAGAGGGCCGAATCCGCGTAAGAAAGGGCACCTTGCTTAAGGGCCAGCTCCCCGGCCCAGAACATGGCGTCGTCGGCGTAGGAACTTTCGGGGTAGTACCTCCAAAGCCTATCCATCCATGAGAGGGCCCTAGCGACCTTCGAACTGTCGTAGGAGGCCAGATTCCTGTAGGCGTTTGCTATGCCGAAGATTATGGCGTCCGTGCTGTCGCCGGAGGGGTAGCGCCTGAGAAGTTCGGAGTATCCGGAAAGCATGGCTTCGTAAAGTCCTCGCCCTTCCGGTATATGGGAGAGCTTATCCCTCAGGACGAAAAGCGAAGCCTCTTCGGAATAGGGGCTTTCAGGATATCTGGAGATCAGCCTCCTGTAAGCTGAGAGAGCTTCCCGCCTAAGTCCGGAAAGCGAGGCGCTTCTGGCGAACAAGTAGAGAGCGGTATCCGACGCTGTCGTGTCCTCCACCTCCTTCGAAAGGAGCCTCATGGCCTCCTCGGGCCTTCCGAGCCAGAGGTAGGCTTCCGCCAAAGCTTCTTCCGACCCACTTTCGGCCTCGACCAGGGCCCGGACGGCCCCTTCTAAGTTCGGGGAGCGAGCTCTGAGGAGCGATTCCTTCTCCTCCGCCTCCCCCACCCTTGGGTCGGAGGGGAAACGCCTGCGGAAGCGAGCGTACTCCCCTGCCGCCCTCGGGTCCCTCATCTCCTCCAAACATCCGGCAAGTCCCCACTGTGCCGAGGCAGCCGAGTCCTCCCAGGTCGTCCCCTGATATATCCTGAGGGCCTCCTCGTACCATCCGAGTGAGCGATAGGTCTCTGCTAAGGCAAGTGCCACGTCCTCCTTAAGTTCCTTCATCAAGCAACTTCTGTAGTACCTTACGGCATCCATAAGTTCGCCTCTTTCCTTGTAAAAATCTCCTAAGGCCTTCCATACGAGGGGAAGTGAGGGGGAGCCGGGGAACTTTCGTCGGAGCCTCCGTTCGGTGGAAAGGGCATCTTCCTCCTTCCCCAAGTTCAAGAGGCAGAGGACCCTCTCGGCCAGGACATCGGGTTCCAGGGGATGTCCGGGGAAGTTACTCAGGAAGGTATCGCAGCGGGCGAGGGCGCCTGAGGCGTCG
>DTYS01000181.1 GCA_012961755.1 Candidatus Latescibacterota bacterium | reverse complement strand
CATGGCGGCAGCCGTGGTGGACTTCAGGCCTGCCAAGGTCTCCCCTAAGAAGATAAAGAAGGAAGATGGGCTTGTGCTGGAGTTCGAGAGGACCCCGGACATATTGGCTGAGGTGGCCAAGAAAAAGGGGGAAAGGTTCACAGTAGGGTTCGCGGTGGAGACGGAGGACGAGGTGGAGGGGGGGAAGAGAAAATTGAGGGAGAAGAAATTGGACCTTATCGTGGTGAACAACCCTACGGTAGAAGGAGCAGGGTTCGGATGGGATACGAACGTGGCCACTTTGATAGACAGGAAAGGCAGGGTGGAGGAGCTTCCGAGGATGTCGAAGAGGGAACTCGCAAGAAGGATATGGAGGAAGGTGACGGAACTTCTGTGATGGACTGGATAAAAGGTACCAGGAGACTTCTGGAAGCCCAAAGGGATATGAGGATACGAGAGTTCTGGGTGAGGCCGGATGCTTCGGCCCCCCTGGACCCCTGGAAGGTCCTGAGGAGGGAGGTCGAAGGATGTCGGAAGTGTCAGCTCTGGAGGAATCGGAGGGAGGTGGTGTTCGGGGCCGGGGACACCGAGGCCGGGATCATGTTCGTCGGGGAGGCCCCGGGCGAGGAGGAGGACCTAAGGGGGGAGCCCTTCGTGGGAGCAGCAGGGGAGCTCCTCACGAGGATGATAAGGGCCATAAGGATGGAAAGGAGGGAGGTGTACATAGCCAACGTGCTCAAATGCAGGCCCCCCGGCAACAGGGACCCGCTTCCGGAGGAGGTCGAGGCGTGCAAGCCTTACATTTTAAGACAGATAGAGCTTGTGAAGCCCAAGGTCATATGTGCGTTGGGGAGGATAGCTGGGGGGACCCTCCTGGGGACATACCTTCCCCTCTCCCGCCTCAGGGGGAAGGTCCACTTCGTGCTCGGAACCAAAGTCGTAGTTACGTTCCATCCTGCTGCGTTGCTGCGTAACCCAGGATGGAAAAGGCAGGCATGGGAGGATATGAAGCTTTTGAGGAAGGAGTACGACGGGCTGGAGCTCTCTTGAGCTTCCGGAGGTGACGCTATATGGCCAAGGATGAGGTCTTAACTCGTGTTCCGCCCCAGGCCGTGGAGGTCGAAAGGGCGGTCTTAGGAGCCATGCTCCTGGAGAAGGAGGCGATACCTAAGGTACTGGAGATATTGGACGAGGACTGTTTCTACTTAGATTCGCACAGGAAGATATTTTCGGCCATAGTCGACCTTTTCGAGAGGAACGAACCTGCGGACGACCATACCCTCTTGGAGGAGCTCAGGAGGCGCAAGGAGCTGGATAAGGTGGGGGGGGCCGCATATCTGGCCCAGCTCGCCACCGAGGTCGCCACGGCGGCCAACGTTGAGTATCATGCGAAGATAGTATTAGAGAAGGCCCTCTTAAGGAAGCTCATAATCCTCTGCACGCAGACTATAGAGGAATGTTACGCAGGGACCGAAGATGTGTTCGACCTCGTGGACAGGGCCGAACAGCGGATCTTCAATATCTCCGCAAGGAGGCTTAAGGGGGGATTCGTACAGCTCTCCTCGGTCCTACACGACACCTTCGAAACTATAGAGCGGATGCACCTCAGGCCAGGGGTGAGCCCGGGAGCCGTCCGCACGGGGTTCCACAAGCTCGACGAGATGACAGCGGGCTTTCAGCCCTCCGACCTTATAATAGTTGCGGGGAGGCCTTCCATGGGGAAGACCTCCTTCGTGCTAAATGTCGCCAGGAACGCCGCCGTCGAGCAGAAGGTCCCTGTGGGGATATTCAGCTTGGAGATGGCCGGTTTCCAGCTCGCACAGAGGCTCCTTTGTGCCGAGGCTATGGTGGATTCGCACAAGATACGCACGGGGAGGCTTCCCGACGAGGATTGGAGCAAACTTTCTACCTCCGTGGGAAAGCTCGCCGAGGCCCCCATATTCATAGACGATACTCCTTCCTTGAGCGTGCTGGAGCTGAGGGCCAAGGCGAGGAGGCTCCAGAGCGAGCATGGGGTCGGGATGATAGTGATAGACTACCTTCAGTTGCTCAGAGGCGTCGGAAGGGCGGAGAACAGGCAGCAGGAGATATCACAGATATCCAGGTCTTTAAAGGCCTTGGCCAAGGAGCTCAACGCCCCAGTCGTGGCGTGTTCCCAGCTCTCGAGGGCGCCGGAGACCCGTGGGGACGACCATAGGCCGAGGCTCTCCGACCTGAGGGAGAGTGGAAGCTTGGAACAGGATGCGGACGTGGTCCTCTTCATATATAGGCCGGAGGTGTACAAAAAGAACGATGAATCCCTTAAGGGAAAGGCGGAGATAATAATAGCCAAACAAAGGAACGGCCCTACCGGCACGGTGAACCTAGTCTGGCTCGGCCAGTACTCCAAGTTCGAGAACCCATATTTAGAGGAAGATGAAGGAGCACCGTTCTGATCGAGGATTCATCGTCCCCCCTCGCAGGGTGGCGATGGAGCTTAAGGCCGAGGACAGCTTCCGGGCCATAAGGGAGCTTTGTGAACTTCTGGAGGATGAGCCTGAGGTTTCGGACATAAGGGCACTTCGCTCAGCCCTAATAAAGAGGGAAAAGGTAGAATCCACCGCCGTGGGAGGTGGGGTCGCAGTGCCGCACGCCCACAGCGAGGGGGTGAGGTCCTTGATAATTTGTTTGGGGATATCAAAGGAGGGGATAGAGTTCTATTCCACCGACGGCTGGCCAGTACACATAGTGGCCATGGTGTGCGCTCCCGACAGGAACTTTAAGGATTACCTTGGGTGTATAAAGAAGCTGTCCAAGATCTTGGCGAGAAGAGACATAAGGGAAGCACTGTTGAAGGCCGGAGACCCGGAGGAGGTGACGGAAGTGCTCAAGGGGGTAGAGGATGAGGCTTAAAGAAAAGGTCGTGGTGATAACCGGCGCCGGAGCTGGGATAGGTCGTGGAACTGCGCTCGCGTGCGCGAGGGAAGGGGGGACGGGCCTCTTTGTGTCGGTGGACGTGACGGATGGGCGTTCGGTAGAGGGGATGTTCGACAGGACGTTGGAAGAGTTCGGCAGGGTGGACGTCTTAGTGAACAACGCCTACGGTACCACCCTCCACGACGACGGGGAGCTTTTAGAGGTTGAGGAGGCCACTTGGGACAGGATAGTAAAGGCCACCCTTAAGAGCGTCTACCTCTGTTCCAGGAGGGCCGTGAGGGAGATGCTTAGCACGGGAGGAGGGTCTGTGATAAACCTCTCCTCCGTGAACGCCCTAATGGGGCTGGGGGTGATAGCGTATAGCGCTGCCAAGGGAGGGGTGATAGCTTTTACGAGGGCCGCGGCGCTGCAGTACGCGCGGGATGGCATAAGGTTCAACGTGATATGTCCCGGAACGGTTGAGAGCGCTACGACGAAGCCGTTCTTAGATATATCTCCAGATCTTAGGACTACGGTCGAGGATATGTATCCTGTGGGCAGGGTCGGGAGGCCGGAAGACATAGCTCCCCTCGTAGTTTACCTGGCATCGGACGAGTCCTCCTTCGTCACTGGAGCGGTGTTCGTGATAGACGGAGGACTGACGGCCGGGATGAGGTTCACGCTCTCTGAGATCGCAAGAAAGCTGAGGAAGGAGGGAAGGTGTACCGTATAGCCGTCATACCTGGGGACGGTACTGGGCCCGAGGTGGTGAGGGAGGGACTCAGGGCCCTCGAGGCAGCGTCCGGGAAGCTTGGGTTCAAGTACGAGGCCGTGGAGTACGACTTCGGGGGGGAGAGGTACTTGAGGACCGGAGAGACTTTGCCGGATTCGGCCTTGGAAGAGCTCAGGAGGTTCGACGCTATCTTCCTCGGGGCGATAGGGCATCCGGACGTGAAGCCTGGGATACTGGAGAAGGGGATACTTCTGAAGCTCAGGTTCGAGCTTGACCTCTACATAAATCTGAGGCCCGTGAAGCTCTATCCAGGGGTATACACCCCCATCAAGGACAAGGGACCGGAGGATATAGACTTTGTCGTCGTTAGGGAGAACACCGAGGGGCTCTACGCAGGCACCGGAGGGTTCCTGAGGAAGGGGACCCCAGACGAGGTAGCCATACAGACATCTGTGAACACCCGGAAGGGCGTCGAAAGGTGCGTAAGGTTCGCGTACGAATATACGAGGAGGAGGAACAAGAAGAGGAAGCTCACGCTCTGCGGGAAGACCAACGTGCTGACGTATGCCTTCGACCTTTGGGAGAGGACCTTCAGGGAGGTGGGGAGGGAGTACCCCGACGTAGAGCAGGACTACGCACATGTCGATGCCATAACCATGTGGATGGTGAAGAACCCCGAGTATTTCGACGTCATAGTTACCGACAACATGTTCGGCGATATAATAACGGACTTAGGGGCTAT
>DTYS01000180.1 GCA_012961755.1 Candidatus Latescibacterota bacterium | reverse complement strand
TTGACTCGGTGCTTGGCCCTTTCGAACGGCTCCGGACGCTTGGGCAGAACGCCCGTGACCTTGAACACGGCGTACCCTGTGTCCGAAGGCTCGTATCCCTTCTCCACCTTAACCGGCCCTATTAGTTTCCCCAAGGGAGCGTTCATAACGACATCGTAGTAGTTCCCGTAGATGGGCTTCTCAAACGGGTGCATGTGGAACTTCCCTTTAAGCTTCTTCAGTCCCTTACGAGTGGTGTACCTGGCCGCCAGCTCCTCCATATCCTCTCCTGCCATTATCCGTCGGAGAAGTTCCTCGGCCTGTTCCTTAGTAGGCACGAGTATCTCTATGAAATCCCTTTCTTCAGGAAGGTAGTACGTGTCCATCTTATGTCTCTCGTATTCCTCCCTGACCTCCTGGTCTGAGACCTCTACCTTCTCTCCTACCTCCTTCCTGCGCAAGATCTCTACGAGCAACTCCTCCCTCTTCTTCTTTATCCAGGCGACCACCTCCGGAATGCGATCTATCCCCTTCTTGTAGGCGAAGGCTACCAGAAGCTCGTCAGGAAGCAGGTAATTTACATAGTTCAAAAGGCCCTTTCTATCCATAGGTCGCCTCCTGGAACCACGGAAGGCTTTAAGATAATCCCCTATGGTTATCTGGCCACCGTCGAAAGTGTACAACGGCAGCTTCTTCTCATCCTCCGAGACGACGGAAGGTCGCCCTCCGGATTCCCGTTCCTTGGCCAACAGAAGGTCCATGTTTTCCTCGTGGAGCTTAACATGTAGCTCCTTACGAAGGTTCTCCACGAACGCGTCCAGTTCGACGCGAAATTTGTACTTCCAAAGGGCCCTACGAAGCTCAGGTTTCCAATCCTCGAAGGGCACAGGTTTTTCGTCCAAGATCTGGACTATCTCATAGAAATTTCCTACCCTTATAGGCTCCGATATCTCGCCGGGCTTCAGATCCCAAATGGCGTCGCCTATGGGGTACGCCGCTTCGTCACGGCGGAAGTACCTCTCCAGGTCCCCACCCTTGTCCACGGTGGTGGAATCTATGGAGTATTTGCGGACCAGCTCCTCAAATGGACGCCCCTTCTTCGACTCCCCCACGACCTTCTCGGCCTCCTCCTCGGTCGCCACCCGGATATGTCTCACCCTCAAGGCCCTTCCGAGCTTGTGCTCCTCGTAGTACCGCCTCATCTCCTCCTCGCTCACCCTAACCTTAGGCCATACCTCACGCTTTATAAGTTCACTACGGAGCTTGCGCTTCACTTCTTTGTTGAAACGTTCCAGGAACAGGGAGTCCTCACCCAACCCTCGGGCCTCCGCCTCCATGAGCATGATATACTTGTCTATCAAGCTCTGAAGGTAATCCTCCTGAGCTTCTATCCCCTGCTTCTTACTACGAAGGGACTGGGGAAGCTTCTTCTGGAACTCAATAAGTTCGCCCACTGTGATCTTATAGTCCCCCACGTCCGCCACTACAGCCTTCCTGGGATTCCTCCCACAGCCTGCGCACAACGCCAAGGCTAAAGCTAACCCCAAAGCCCTCCGCATTTTACCTCCTTCCAGTGTCCGGTTTCGCTTCCTCCTGTTTTGTAGTAGTATCCACCTCTACGACCTCAAGCTTAGTCCCATCGTATGGGCAGTACTTGTAATCCTTCTGCTCAAATATATGTCCACATTTAGGGCATCGCTTGAGCAGGACCCCCCCGTAGAAGAAGACCTCCTTTACATCGCGGAGCGGGATGGTGAACTTACCTAAGTCGGTGTGGCCGGTGAAGGAGACAAGGCGTGCCCCTCGTACATATCCCACAAGGCCTCCCCCCACGTACACGGTCCCCATAAGTAGGCGCCCGTCCCTAAGCTTGATCCGGACCGGCATCTCCTCCTCGGACCTTCCCCCGATAAACTCTATCTTCCTTATCTCCCGGAATCTAAGCTTTAACCTCTCATCCTCCCGCGTAAGGAACAGGACCTTATGCCCTTCAAGCTTAAGGTCCCGCACCTCGAACCGGTTTCCGTCCCTGTCTATGATGGTCGCCCGCACCTCCTTGGCGTCCGTCCCTGTGGATATACCTAGGGACAGGAGTCCGACCGACAGTGCGCTCCACAGCATAGTACCGTCACCTCCCGTAGGATACGCTACCTCCTCTGACCCTCCTGACCTGGCCGGGCAGGGACCAAGGTACTGAGATCTATGGTAACGGGGTATACCGTGCCGAACCTGACCTCAACCGGCCTTATGATGTCGTGGAGGGTCGTGAAGCCCTGGGCGGATGTGATCATGGGGGTGATCCGGACCTTATATATCCCCTCCCTCGCTACGAAGTGCTGCACCTGCAGGGAGGTCATACCCCTGCCCAAAACCTTGTGCATCCCATAGTCGTACACCAAAAACGGTATCTGGACCCGCCTGGTTCCGCCCCCTTCCTGGGTGCCGGCACCGAAGACGTTCACCATGAACCTCCCCACCGGGACCCTCACATGCCTCTCCTGACCGACCGCGATCTGGACGTCCTCTATCTCTATCTCGTCCTCTAAGTCGGTCTTGACAACTATCTTGTAAGTGCCAGGGTCGAGGTAGGTCCTCAGGCCGTATATCCTGGCCACCTCCTTGCCCGTGTCCTGGAAGTATACGATGAAGTCCAGGGCTTCTATCCCTCCTGCATCCAACACGAGCTCTCCCTTGCCCGGAGGTATTACGGCTTGCTGAGGAGGCCCCTGGGTGGCCGCGCATCCCAGGGCCATCAAGGTCGCCAGGAAAAATGCCCTCATGTCTGCTCCCCCCTTTCAAAATCCGTAGACTACACGTATCCTGAGTCCATCCCCGAGCTGAGCTTCTACCTTACGTGCGCTCGTCCGCTCGGGCACGAGGGCCACCACAGCGCACATCACTCCTCCCACCACCCCCATCCATGCTATCCTCCTGTCCCTTCGGGCCTCCTCCCGGAGCTCACCCGCCCTCTCCAGAAGGCCGTATTCCTCCTGAAGGCGGGCGTCCCTCTCCTTCTGGAAGGCACTGCCGAAGCCCCACCATGCGACCACACCTCCTACGAGCGTCCCTCCCAGGAACCCCAACCTGGGGAACCTCCAGCCCGGCCTACGGACCTGGCTCGGTCCGGGCAGGACTATGCGCTCTATCTCGCTTACCTCAAAGGTATATATCTCCCCCTGAACTCGGAGGATGACCAGAAGGGGCGTCGCCTCCACAAGCTCCCCATTAACCACGCTCCCGTCTTTGAGGTAAAGCTGCACCTCCTCTCCGAGGACGAGCTCCGCCGTCCCTAGCGTCAGCAACAATAACCCTATGCTCCATATCGCCCGCATCGTTTTTAACATACAAAAGAGCTTTCCTGCTGTCAAGCCTCTTGACAAGTTTTAGTGAGGATGCTATGTTGTGGTTATCACTAAATTGGAAAACGTAACAACAAGGAGGTGGATCTTGGGGGTGGTCCTTGCTCTTATATCGTTGTCCATGTCCTGGGCCCAGCCTTCGGTGAGCTTCACCACGGTCCTCCAGGGGGCCTTGGGCGATACATCTGCCCTGGACGGGGCGTACTCGGCTGACGTCGAGATGGAGATGTCCCTCGGGTCGTGCGGTTCCTTCTACGTCCACATAGAAGGCGGTGACGGTTCAGGAGTCACCGACGAGGTTCCAGGGTCCAACGCGGACGCTCTGGGGTCCGTTGGAAGTGCCCTCTCCGTGGCGGAGTTCGTATGGGAGCTTCCAGTCGGCGAGAAGTTCTCGGTAGCCTTCGGTAAGCTGGATCCTACGGCGCTCTTCGACGGTAACGAGCTCGCAAACGACG
This sequence comes from Candidatus Latescibacterota bacterium, assembly GCA_012961755.1. Classification (GTDB taxonomy): domain Bacteria; phylum Latescibacterota; class 4484-107; order B68-G9; family B68-G9; genus B68-G9. Next base: position 9,895 of record DTYS01000180.1, on the reverse strand, counting down.
AGTGCTCCCAGTTCCTCGCGGACATGTTCGTCAACTCCACTTCCCTCCCGTGGCCCGACTATGCGCCAGGGGTAAAGCTCTCCTTCCTTCCACATGGGGGAGGAGGTTCCTCGGCCTCCATAGGAATCTTCAAGGCCGACGCGACCTGGAACGATGTGGCCGAGGACCTGTTCGCGATAGGGGAGGTGGACCTTAAGCTCCTCGGAGGGAACTACAGGGCCTACCTATGGAGGGACCCCGGGAGATGGGGCGTCGGCGTAAGTTTAGACCAGCCCATCTCCTCCCGCCTCTGGGCGTTCGCACGCTTCGGAGCCCCGGGGGACCCCGTAGATGGGGTTAGGGCAGCGTGGAGCTTGGGCGCTCAGTTGTCCCTTGGGGAGGAGAGAGCGTTGGGACTGGCATTGGGAAGGAACCTGAGGGATGATAGGGATGAGACGAGGCTTGAGGCGTACCTCAGATTGGACCTCGGCGGGGTGAGCCTATCCCCGGACGTCCAGCTCGTCGCGAACCCTGAGGGGGAGGACATAAAGGCGGCGGCCTTCGGACTTAGGGTCCAGGTGAACTATCCATAAGGAGGAGGCTATGAAGGGATGGACCGTCTGTGGAGTCCTGTCGCTCCTTATGTGGGGGACCACGTGGGCCCACTTCCATACCTTCATACCTGACAACCCATACGGCAGGAGGGGGAGGAGTGTGAACTATACCTACTTCTGGGGCCATCCTTACGAACATGTGGTCTTCGATACCCCGAGGCCCGTCTCCCTCTTCGCCCTTACTCCCCGGGGGAAGAAGGTGGATCTTATGGGGACACTGAAAAAACATGGGAAGGGTTACATGTTCTCGTACACCCCCAGGGAGCTCGGGGACCACATAATATGTCTCGACGCCCCTCCCATCTTCGTGGAAGAGGAAGGGGTCTTTTGGGAGGACCACGTGAAACAGGTCCTGCATGTTATGGCCCAGAAGGGTTGGGACAGAGCGACAGGGCAGAAGATAGAGCTTGTACCTCTCACCCGCCCCTACGGGATAGAGGCAGGGTTCGTCTTCCAGGCACAGGTTCTGTTCAAGGGCAGGCCCCTCCCCGGAGCCACGGTGGAGGTGGAAAAATATCACGAAAGGCCAGTGCCAGAGGACGAGCTTCCGGACGAGCCCATGGTCACCAGGGTGGTCAGGACCGACCCGAACGGCGTGGTCACATTCACACTGGACGAGCCCGGCTGGTGGATAATGTGTGCGTACGCCGAGGGAGGGACGAAGGAATACGAAGGGAGATCCTATCCAGTGGAGCTGAGGGGAGGCCTCTGGGTGTACGTAGAGAAGCCCTTCTCCCAGTAGTCGGGAGGGTGCATGCACATATCCGATGGGGTGCTCCCCCCGGAGACGTGGATCGGGGGATATGCGGTTACCGCAGGACTTACGGCGTTGGGCCTCAGAAAGGTCAAGGAGGGGGACGTGCCGAAGGTTTCGGTCCTTACGGCCGCCTTCTTCGTGGCTTCGCTCATCCACGTCCCGGTGGGACCCACGAGCGTACACTTAGTCCTCAACAGCCTCGCAGGGATAGTGCTCGGATGGGCGGCCTACCCTGCTATACTTGTGGGCCTCGTGCTTCAGGCTCTGCTCTTCCAGTTCGGAGGGGTAACCACCGTAGGTATAAACACCCTGAACATGGGCCTTCCGGCGGTAGTGGCCGGTTACATATTTAAGCTCAGGAAGAAGTTTCCAGGGGATGCCGTCCTGTGGGGTGCCCTGGCCGGGTTCGAGGGGATATTGGGCGGGGCACTCCTCCTTTCCCTCTCGCTCTGGACCACGGGGGAGGGGTTCCTCAGGGTGGCCCAGCTCGCCTTCGTGGCACACATTCCTGTCGCGGTCGTGGAGGCGGCGATCACCGCCGCTGCCGCCGGCTTCCTCCAAAGGACCAGGCCTGAGGTTCTGGAGGGATAATATGGGGACAGCGCTCCTGACTCTCTCGCTCCTTCTCTTTAAGACGGGCTATACCCATAAGCTTATGGTGGACTGGATATACGAGGAAGGTAAGGTATGGATCGACGCCTTCTTCCCCGACGGAAGGCCGGCCAGGAACGTGAAGGTGAAGGTGCTGAGACCCGACGGCTCCGAGCTACGCTCCGGGAGGACGGACGAGGAGGGGAGGTTCTCCTTCGACCCAGGGGACGGAAGGAGGTTCAAGGTGATAGTTCAGGGCTCCATGGGACACAGGGCCAAGGCGGAGGTCACCTTAGGGGAAGAGACCAGAGTGTCCCATCAGCTTCCCTACAAGGTCAAGATCCCCTGGAGGGAGGTCTTCTCGGGACTGGGATACATATTCGGCGGGGCTGGGATAATCCTGTACTTGCTCTCCCGAAGGAGGAGGGCATCCTAACACATTAACTTCCCGTTCATTATCCGGTACACCTTGTCCGTGACCTCCTCCAAAAGGGAGAGGTCGTGGGAGACCACACAGTAGGTGAGGCCATCCCGGGAGTTTAAGAAGTTTACTATCTTCCGGTAGGTCTCCTCGTCCAAGCCCGCGGTGGGTTCGTCCAGGAGCAGGACCTCAGGCTGCATCGCCAGGACCGTGGCCAAGGAGACGAGCCTCTTCTCGCCGTAAGAAAGAGCATATGAGAACCTCCTTTCCTTCCCTTCGAGGCCCAATAGTTCTATCACGTCCTGAACTATCCTCCTCACCTCATCCCTTGGCTTCCCTAAGTTTAAGGGTCCGAAGGCTATATCCTCCTCAACGGTTGGACAGAAGAGCTGGTCGTCAGGGTCCTGCATCAGAAGTCCTATCCTCTCCCTGACCTCCCTGAAGTCCTCCTCCTTCTTCCTGGTCCTTCCGAATATCCTCACGGTTCCTGACTCCGGCCTCAACAGTCCCATTATTATATGGAAGAGGGTGGTCTTGCCACTGCCGTTCGGCCCGCTTATCCCTATCCTATCGCCGAGGTAAAGCTTGAAGTTCAGCCCGTCCAGTACCCTGCCCGTCGAGGGATACGCGAAGGTTATGTCCTCGAGCTCAACTATAGGCTCAGCCAAACCATCCCCCCTAAGTAGAGTCCCAGGAAGGCTCCCACAATGATGTCGGACCTTCTTGCTCGGAAGTGATGCAGGGTCCAGAAGGTACCTCGGAAGCCCCTAAGCAACATGGCCTGGTGTATCCTCTTGGAGCGTTCGTAGCTCCTCAGGATGAGCATCCCCACCAAGTATGCATAGGAACGGTAAGTATGAAGGTCGTTCCGGGGCTTGAACGCCCGCACCTTCATGGCCCGATGTAGCCTCAGGTACTCCTGATATATCACATGTATGTACCTGAAGGAGAAGAAGAACATCTGTGTAAGCTTGCTCGGAAGTCTGAGGTGATGGAGGGCATGTACTATGTGGAAGATCGGCGATGTGCCTAAGAGTCCGACCGAGGTCGAGACTATAAGGTTGGACTTGATGGATATCATGAGTGCCCAGCCAACTCCCTCCCTCGTGGCCGTAATGGGCCCGAGGGACAGGAGCTTATGTCCCGGATATGAAAACGGGAGCACGAGCCAGAGCATCGCCAGGAAGCCGTTGACGGGTATCAGCCTCCTTCCCACTGCCCTGGGCCCTAGGAAAGAGGCCAGAAGGACCGGGAGCACGGCAGCGTAGGCGAGAGGGGTCCACCTCCTCTCCACGGCCACGAGGACCGCGAAGAAGAAAGAAGCCGAAACCTTCACCCTTGGGTCCAACCTGTGCAGGAAGGTATCCCCCTGGGAAAGGGGGGAATCCATCAACATAGCTCAGCTTAAGGTTAGGGATCTAAAGGTTATCACAAGTCCCAAAAGTATTATCACCACAGAGCTGACCGGGGGTAGGTACCTGACCAGCTTCCCCTCGCCCGTGAACCTGGCTATGAAGGACCTTGTCAGCACGGTCAGCATCCCTATCGTGATGAGCACCGAGGCCAGTCCCAAGCTGAACAAAACTATAAGTCCGAGACCTAATGCTATGCGGTTCAAAGCTACGGCCGTAAGGAGTATGACCAGAGCCCCCGGACATGGTACCAGCCCTCCCGATATCCCGAGGGAGAAGAGACTCCTCCAAGATACCTCATAACGCTCATGGTCGTGATGCTCATGGTCGTGATGCGAGCCGGAAAGGTAGCGGACGAGCAACCAGATGCCCACCCCAGTTATCAGGAGTCCGGATATGGCCCCCAGGATGGGAAAGAGGCGTTGGGGGACGATGTACCTGGAGGCGAAAAGGGCAAGCGCACCGAGCACGAACACCCCGACGGTGTGGGTGGCGGTGACCACGAGGCCGAGGGCAAGAGCGTGGAGGGGTGTGCCCCTAGAACCTATCAAATACGCCGCCACTACGGCCTTTCCATGTCCAGGTTCCAGGGCATGGGCCGCCCCTAAGAAGAATGCTATGGCCACGGCCAAGGCCACGAGCTTAGGGCTGAGCGTAGGGCTCTTTATGACCGACTCAAGTTTGGCCTTGAGTCCTCCGGGCCTTCCAGGAAGGACGGACTTCCCAGGTTCCCCTTCGTCCCTCCCCGTGACGAACCTCACCCTGACCTCACCCTCCCCTTTAGCCTCGACGAAAGCCCTGTCGACACCTAAGGCTCCTTGCAGCAGGGGGTCCAACCAACCTGGAAACCCTCGGTAGTTCGAATCCTTGAGGACCACCTCGTGCGCACCGGCGGTGAGGTCCCCTAAGGGACACCTGTACACTACGTCGACCTCGAAAGGAAAGGGTCCTACCCTCTCTTCGTCCATAAGTAACACCGTAACTTCAGAACAATGAAGCTTTATAGGACGTCCGTCCAACTTGACGGATATGCCCTCAGAAAGTTCCTTCCCGAGCCCTTCCGCATACCTCCTTGCCTCCTCCTCCTGTACCATCCCGTCCCCGTCCACGTCCATCTTCCTCCTCTCGGGGAAGGCCATTATGGGAGCGAAGCCTAAAGCGTATGTAACCTTGATCCTGTCGGGCAGGATAAAGAAACTAATCTGACGGCCTATCCCTATCTCGTCCAGTCTGTGAGAATAAGCGGTCCCTAAAAGGACTATGTACAGCCATATCATGTCCCCTCCATTATCTCACCAGGGCACGAGCTCGGTCTCCTCTGTTATCCTCCTTGCGAAGGCTGCCAGGAGCTTGGCCACGTTCTCTAAGTCTACGAGGGACAGGACCTCGACCGGCGTGTGCATGTACCTCAGAGGTATGCTCACCACCCCGGACGCGACCCCGGCCCTGCTAACCTGTATCGCGTGCGCGTCGGTCCCCGAGTCCCTCGGGCTCCCCTCCGTCTGGTACGGGATACCCTCCTCCTCGGCGGTCCTTATGAGCATATCGGCGACGACCGGGTTTATGTCCGCCCCTTTGGATATCACAGGCCCTCCCCCGAGCTTCACCTCCCCGGCTTTCCGCTTGTCCACCTCGGGATGGTCCGAGGCGTGTATAACATCCACAGCTATCCCCACCTTAGGCTCCAGGCCGAACGTGCTCGTCGCCGCCCCCCTCCTTCCCACCTCCTCTTGAACGGTGGAGACCGCGAAGACAGCGGCTTCGGGAGGGTCCTCCGAGAGGAGCCTGAGGGCTTCCGCCACAGCGAACGCGCCAGCCCTGTCGTCGAAGCCCCTGCCGACTGCCAGGTCCCCCTGAAGCCTCTCCAATCCCGCGGTGTAAGTCACCGGATCGCCTATGGACACGAGCTTCTTGGCCTCATCCTTGTTCTTGGCGCCTATATCTATCCATAGGGTATGGAGCTCCACCGGCTTCTTCCTCTCCTCCTCGTCCATAAGGTGCACGGCCTTCCTCCCTATGACCCCGAACACCGGCCCGTCCTTGGTATGGACCTGGACCCTCCTTCCTGGTATTATGTTCAGGTCGAAGCCTCCTATGGTCTTAAAGTAGAGGTAACCTTCGTCGTCGATGTAGGTTACCATAAATCCCAGTTCGTCGCAGTGTCCTGCGAAGAGCACCCTAGGGCTTCCGTCCTCGTTCTTGGAAGCTATAGTGTTCCCGTGGAGGTCGGTCCACACCCTGTCGGCGAACCCGGATGTGTACTCCTTCCATATCCTCTGAACGGGTCCTTCGAACCCCGACGGGCTCGGAGTTTCTATCAGCTTCCTCAGGAACTCGTAAGACCTCTCCTCCACTTCTCCTCCTCGGTTAAAGGCTTATATCTATACCTTCGGTCCTCCATCTGACCCTGACATCTACGGTGTCGGGATAGACCCCGAACCTTTCGGCGGGAAGGAAGGGCTCGGGCCTTCCGGGGCTCCATCTTCCATCTCCGTCCCTGTCCCAGAAGGCGGAGACCGTGTACCTTCCGCCTGGCACGGGGAGCTCGTAAGGTCCGGGAGCTCCGGTCCGAGTCCTGTAAACTTTAGAACTTTCGACCTCCCTCGCCTCCACGACCACGGGCCCGGCCACCCCGGATACCCCTCCGGCTATCGTTCCTAGGGAGTCCCAGGGGAGGACGTAGAACCCTACCTCGACGGTGTCCGCCGGGGAGTTGCCCGAGACGTCCTTCAGCGCACCCGGAGGGACCTTAAGCTCGTACCTACCCCCCTTCCATGGCCTGTCGGGTTCGAAACTCAGCACGTTAGGAGCGCTCCAAGTCCACTTTCCCGAAACTTCCGGACTGAACGCCCACCTCGGAGGACGGAGCTGAACCATGGCCTCGTCGAACACGAGCTTTATGGAGGTCCTGAGGGGAACCGTCGTGTCCGGTACGACCCTCACCAGCTCAGGCGGGACGGTGTCGGGGAGGTCATTTCCCTTAAAACGTAGCTCCTTGGGGGAGATCCTGAAGTTTCCCCATACGTCCACCACTCCGAAGAGGCGGAGCGTATAGAAGCGGGCATCCTGTGGCCCTGTACTCCAGAAGATCTGACCCTTCCTTCCCGGGACGGTATAGGGCTTCGAAAGCTCAAGTCCCTCCAGGGACGTCCTCAGGGAGTCCAGCACGACTTCTTCGTCGAAGCGCACCGTTAAGGTCCTTCGGTTCGGGGTCCGGACTCCTACGACCTCGGGCGATGTCGTGTCCCTGAGGGCCAGGCGCAGGAGGGGGAGCCTCACCTCCTCCTCCACCTTTACCTCCTCCGAAGGGACCGCCAGAGGTTCCCTTCCGGGGGAATATCCGCCGTCGCGGTTCCTGTCCTCGAAAGCGAATATCCTGTAGGCTCCGGGGGCCAAGTGGGATAGCACGAACCTCCCCGACGAATCCGCCTGGGTTTCGTAGAACTCCTTACCCTTCCGTGCCAGGTATGCCCGGATATGTACCGGCCCCTCGACCGCTTCATCGCTCCAGACCATCCCCCTTACCCTACCTTCGTATATCCTCTCCCCGGTGGAGAAGGCGAAGGTGTACGAGTCCCCCATCTCGTTTCCGTGGAGGTCCCTCGCCGAAGCTCCTACCGTTACGACATACGTCCTTTCCGGCCGAAGTCCTCCGGGCACCTCGGCCTTAAGTTTCCTCCCTCTCCACTTGAACCTCAAAGGTCTTCCAGGCTCAGGATAGAGGAAGAAGGCCCTCTCCACGGAGCGCGCGTCCATATATTCGCTGAAGGTTACCTCTATGGCCCGTTCCAACGGGACCGATGTCTCCCCGTCCTCCGGATACGTCCTCACGACCTCGGGAGGCGTCCTGTCCGGAGGCCCTCCCGGGGGTGGGGCAACTCTGGCGCAGGAAGCTAAGGAGGCCGAAAGGATTCCTACCACGACTTCCTTCATACCTTGAGCCCCCTGCGTCTGAAACTCCGCTGTACGTAAGGAAAAACGAAGGCTACCCACATCCCGAGCGCCAGGGCCGTCGCTATCCTCCCCCACCTGTCCGGCTCGGGCCTTCCGCCGAGCTTCTCGTACTTCTTCCTTGCGAAGCTCCTCCACTCGGCTATCCGCTCGTTCCTGAACTCAGGATCGTGCCAGCGGTCGGCTAGCCTCAGGGCCTCCTCCTCGGATACGGGCGGACGACACAGAAGCTCGAGCTCCTCCTCCCTGAGCCTCCTTCCTATCACTGCCTTCCAGGCCCTCACCAAGTCGTCGTGCACATCTATAATCAAGGCACCGACCATGTCGTTGAGGACCCTCCACCTTCGGCTCCCCTTATCGGCGTCGTACCTTAGGGAGCTTACCATCGAAAATGGGTTCACCGACACCGCGGTGAGGCCCCTAAGCTTTCCGTACAGGTCCGGCAGCACACTGAACCTGTTGAGCTGATATTCCTTCGGACCTCCAGGAACTCCCTTCCTACACATCCAGAGCCTCTGGCCCTCCTCCGAGAGCACGAACTCCAAGAACCTTCGTGCCGCCTCGGGATGGGGCGCGCCCTTGAGGATGGCCACGGCATCGGGGTTCACCACCGTAAGGCCCTCCGGCATCACGTAACCCACGTTGTCCGGACCTATCCTGTTGACCTGGGTCCACGCGTAGAAGTCTATCGCCAGGCCGTAAGCCACCTCCCCCACAACAACATCCTTGACGGACTCGTTAGCCCCCCTGGTGAACGCCCTGACGTTACCCCCCATCCTGGTTATCACCTCCCATCCCCTCTCCCACCCGTAGGCCTGGAGGATTATCTCGTAGGCCATGTGCACGCTCCCGCTGCTCCTCGGATCTGCTGAGCCCACCCAGGAGAACAACTTCGGGTCCCCTAAGTCCTCCCAGGTCCTGGGCTCCGGAAGGCCCAGCAACCTAAGGACCGCCTTATTGTACACTATCCCGAACCCCGCCAAGGTCGCCCCGTACCACCTGTACTTTGGGTCGTAGATCGGTATACCCCCTATATCCTTAGCTATCCTCAAAAGGATGGGATCCGGGAGCTTATAAGCCTGAAGCAGGCCGAGACGCGAAAGGTCTATGTAGGGGTCTATCCCCCCCCCGAACATTATGTCTATCCCTATCCCCTCAGGATTCCTCGAGAACTCGGACTTCACGAACTTGAGCACCTCGGATGTCCCCCCTACATCGAGCCACTCGGTCCTCACCCCCCTCCCGAACTTCCTCCTGGTATACTCCATGAACCCTCGTTCGAACTCCCTCTGCACCCCCTCCCAGTGCGGTGAGATTATTATCAGCCTGTCCTCCAAGCCACCTGCCGAAGAGAGCCAGAGGCCCAAAAGTAAGACGTCGATCCGAAGGGGACGTTTCGACCCAGCCCTCACCATCCCTCGTAGTGCACCATCTCTTCGAGATGCTTCCTGCCCTTCTCCCCCTTTTCCTCCGCAGGATATCCCAAGGGCGTCAAGGCTATCACGGATATGCATTCGGGGACACCTAGGACCTTCTTGACGGCCTTTTCGTCGAACGCCCCTATCCAGCAGGTACCCAGTCCCTCCGCCGCCGCGGCCAATATCAGGTGCTCCATGGCTATGGCGACATCGACGTCCAGGTAGCTCTTGCCGTCCGACCTGACCCAGGCGGAGGATGGGTCCCCGCAGGCGCAGATTACGACGGGCGCGGTGTAGAACCACTCCCTCCCGTACGCTGCCTTGAGTTCCTCCTTCACCTTCGGATCCCTGACCACTATGAAGTGCCACGGCTGGCGGTTAGCGGCCGAAGGCGCCAACCTTGCGGCCTCAAGTATCCTCCGAAGTTTCTCCTCCTCCACGGGTCTGTCCTGGTACTTCCTTATGCTGGAGCGCTTCCTCACGACCTCGTAGAACTCCATGGGACCTCCTCTCTCGGCCATATAGAAAAGCCCCTCATGTTCGAACACGAAGGGGTCCTTGATGTCCGTACAGGGTCCTCAGTCGCTCGGGCGACCGTGCAGGAGCCTTATCCATAGGTTATTCCCTGACCTCTATCTGCGTCGGGCTTTCCAATATTATCTCCAAACCATACTTGGGATGGTCCACGAGCTCACCCGTAACCTGGACAACCTTCCTCCGGTAGTCCATGGGGTTTACGCCCTCGGCGAGAA
>DTYS01000179.1 GCA_012961755.1 Candidatus Latescibacterota bacterium | reverse complement strand
TGAGCCTCTCCTCCATCGGTCGGCCGAGGAAGATGCCGTTCTGCCTTCCTACTGCCTCCTTGACGGACTCGTAAGAGGCTTCTGCCATAAGCTCCCCTATCTTAGAATGTCCCCCCACGTAGCTCACCAAGGACCCCCCTCCGGATACTACGACCACGTTGTCCGTGCCTGTGCCCGTGGCCTGGTTCTCCATAGGGTTATACGAGGATCTGATGTCGAGGTCCCGGAACGCCCTTACCTTGGCCTCAGTGACCGTGATGATGCTCTCCGCGAGGGCACCGTCCGAGAGGTTGGCGTCCGTGAGCAGGACTATGTTCACCGTTCCCAGGTTGTGGGACCTACCCCCTTCCTCGTAGGTCGACGCTTCGTCCTTTCCCACCCTCACGGCGTTGGAGGCCACCCCTGCCGTGGCGAAGGATACCACACGGAACTCTTCGAAGTCTCCCTCTCCGACCCCGAACTTGTCCACGTCAGCCCCGGTCGTAAGGAAGGCCACATCCTCCCTCCTATATCCCAGGTCCCGGGATATCCCGTCCAGATATACCTCCCATTCCTCGGGCGACATATCCCAAAGCTCGGGAGGGCTTCCGTTGTTGCCCACCGCCTTCACCTCCCTGAGCCCCTCCCTGGTGGAGATTACCCTGCGGGAGGACGAGAACGAGAAGAGCAAGGTCTTCACGGAGACACCGCGGAAGTGATGATGGACCACCTTGCCCTTTACCCCTTCCAATCCGACACGGAGGAACCTTTGCATGGATGTCCTCACCTCAGAAGTAGGGTTAAGGCCGAACCCGAGGATAACCCCAAGATGGACAACGCGTACATAAGCTGTATGGCCCTGACTATGTCCTCGGGCTCCCTATCCTTGACCCTCTGGCCTATTAGGGGAGTGCACCTGGGGGTCCCACGGTAGTAGTTCACACCTCCGAGCTGTATCCCCAAGGCGCCCGCGAACCCCGCCTCAGGTACGCCGGAATTGGGGCTTGCGGACTTTCGGCCGTCCCTCAGCACGATCTTAAAGGCGTCCTTCCACCTCATCCTCAGGACGAAGGCGGACATGATGATGAGGATAACGGATATCCTGGCCGGGAGCCAGTTGGCCGCATCGTCCAACCTCGCAGGAAACCAGCCGAGTTCCCTGTACCTTTCGTCCCTGTAGCCGACCATGGAGTCCAAGGTATTTACAGCCTTATACGCCCATGCGAGGCAGGGGCCACCTAAGAAGACGTAGAACAAGGGCGAGATAACCCCGTCCACGGCGTTCTCCGCCACGGTCTCCACGGCCGCCCTTACGACCTCATCCTGGTTCAGGCTCTCGGTGTCCCTCCCCACGACACGGGACAGGTGCCACCTCGCCCGAGCTACGTCGCCCTCCTCGAGGGAGTCGTAGACCCTGCGGACCTCCACATCCAGATCCCTCGTGGCCAAGGAGAGGTATATTAGGATACAGGACGCTACGAACCCCAGCCTCGTATCGCAGTTATAAGATAACCTTAGGACGATGTACGTGGATACGTACGTGATGCCGACGACCGCCGTAGCCAAGAGCACGCCCCCCGTCCTCCCGAACCTCCCGAGGGGACCCTCCAGCTTCCCTATGAGCCACCCTATACCCTTGACCGGATGTGGAAGCCACCGAGGGTCCCCCATCAGGAGGTCAAGGATGTACCCGACGGCCACCGCACACAGGGAAGACGGACCGGACATCTACCTTACGAGGGACAGTAACCTGGCCCACCTCCTCCCTTCGGCCCGAAGCTCAACTATGTAGGTCCCGCTCGCCACGGGGCGACCCATGTCGTCCCTCCCGTCCCAGTGAGCTACGTAGCGGCCTCGTGCTCGCTCCCCGTCAACCAGGACCCTGACCCTCCTGCCGAGCACATCGTACACCGCCAGGTGGACGTAGCTTTCCCTGTCCAGCACGTACGGGACCGAGGAGTGGGAGTTGAAGGGGTTGGGGAAGGGGAGTTCGAGCCACGGACTTAGCGGGAGGGGCTCCTCCTCGACGATCGCCGTGGGGACCCCGACGATAGCGACGCAGGACGGAGGAAGCCCGGTGGGAACGGGACCAGCTATGAGGGCATCGTCGGACGTGTCGTATATGTATATCCCAGGGGCCTCCTCGGATCGGTCGGCTACGTAGAGCCTTCCCGAGGAGCTCATGGCCATATGGACCGCCGCCTTCGCCCCTGGGAGGGCATCCGCCGCGCTGCCGTCCCGAGGATCGAAAGGCTTGACGTAGGTCTCCGGCCACTGGGTCATAACGAGAGCGTAGCCCTTGTCAGGAGATACCACCAGGACCCCTGAGACGTTCCCTCCGAGCGCGCCCTCGTCCACCAACACCCCGAGGTCCATATCGGTCCTAAGATCCACGACCTCTATACCTCCGTCCGTGGGGTCCCAGTAGCTGCCGACGCACGCCAGATATATCTTATCTTCGTAAAGGCTCAAGGCTACGGGGTTCCTCTTCTCGAGGGGGATGACCTTAACGACCCGGTCGGTCTTCGTGTCCACGACGACGACGAGGCTCGTGTCGGCCGGGTTCCACCCCTTGAGCCTCTGGCAGGCCACATAGAGCTTCCTCCCTGATATCGCCATGTAGGTCATATGCGGCACCGACTCGGCGCTGTCGGTCCCGGCATAGGCCACGTACGCCGACAGGTCTACCGAACCCGTGCTGTCGCCCGTGGCCGGGTCGATTATGAGCAGGCTTGTCCTTCCGTACCTGGAGACGTAGGCCTTGTGTTCATCCACGAAGGCTATGTCGTAAGGATTAGCCTTGTTCCCGACCGACTTCTGGTAGATGGGGGTCGAGAGGTCCTGGGGGGAGAGCTTTATTATGTCGTCCCCGTAAAGCCTCTCTACCACGTAGATGTATCCCCCCCACGCGACCACCCAGTTGTCGCTGTGTATGGGTAGGAGGTCCGATCGGGCCGTGACCTCACCGTCGACTATGGCCGCGAGGTTGCCGCTTGTGAAGTCCGTCGTGGTGATAACTACTACCTCCCCTGCGGATGCGAGCCCTACAAGGACGAGGGCCATGCCTGTGACAGTAAGCAGCCTGCGCATGTTCGCCTCCCTCCGTCTAAGGGTCCATTCAAGTGCACGGGCCTGCCTTGCTCATTATACCTTCATACGCGTCACCTCCCTTCAGGACTAATGGTATCCCGGCTAGAATGAACAACACGATGTCGGCCTTCTCTGCCATGTAGCGGTTCGCCCACCCGAGGAGGTCCCTGAACGCCCTTCCCAAAGGGTAGGGAGGGACGAGGCCCATGCCCACCTCGTTGGACACGAGGATCAAATG
>DTYS01000178.1 GCA_012961755.1 Candidatus Latescibacterota bacterium | reverse complement strand
GTTCGGTGCCGGAGGAGTCGGTAAGGATACTGGAGGAGGTCGGGAGGTGGATGGAGAAGTACGGTCACACCATATACGGGGCCGAACCCTGCGAGGTGAAGCGCTCCCAGTTCGCGAACTTCACCAGGAAGGGGAACAGGTTGTACGTCCACGTGTACTTCTGGCCCGGGAGCGAGTGGTCGATAGGGGGCCTCAGGACCAAGGTGAGGTCGGCCAGGCTCCTACCGGATGGCCGTAAGGTGGAGTTCAGCCAGGACGACTTCGGGGTTCGCTTCAGGGGACTTCCCGAGGAACCTCCCGACCAGCCCATCTCCGTGTTGGAGCTTCAGTGTTCCTCGGTCCCGGTACAGGACATGACCTTCGTGAGGAAGAACATGCCACGGGGGAAGATATGAGGTACTCCTTCATGAGCTTCTCCTGCCCGGAGCTGAACCTCGACGAGATGCTCTCCCTGGCCAAGAGGTTAGGGTACGATGGGATAGAACCGAGGATAGACAGCGGCCACGGCCACGGAGTTGAGGTGGATTCGGACCACGCCTTCAGGAGGGAGGCGAGGGAAAGGGCGGAGGAAGGAGGAGTAGCGATATGCTGCGTGGCAACGTCCTGCAGGATGGTCCTGAGGGAGACGGAGAGGACGCTGGAGGCGATAGACCTCGCAGGGGACGTGGGGGCCCGCCGCGTAAGGGTCTTCGGGGGGAGGATACCGGAGGGGATGGGCCGTGACGAAGCGATAGAGGTAGTGGCCGAATCTTTGAGGTCCGTGGCCGACCACGCAGCTGAAAGGGGCGTCGTGGTCTGTCTGGAGACCCACGACGACTGGTGTGACCCGGAACATGTGGCCGAGGTCATGAGGAAGGCCGACCATCCCTCGGTCGGGGTCAACTGGGACGTCATGCATCCTGTGAGGATGGGGTTCTCCACGATGGACACGGCCTTCCGTGCGCTCGAGCCCTGGATAAGGCACTTACATGTCCACGACGGGTCCAGGAGGACAGGAAAGCTCGTCCCGATAGGCCACGGGGACTACGACCACAGGCGCGTGATAGAGCTCCTACTTTCTATATCCTACGATGGATACATAAGCGGAGAGTGGATAAACTGGGAGGACCCCTACGAGGTGCACCTTCCCAGGGAGCTCGCCACGCTCAGGCGGTACGAGAGCGAGGTGGGGAGCTTCGGGAAGGGTTGCATGAAGAGGTAGGTCAAAGTTCCCTCTCCGAGAAGACCTCGGCCGAGAAGGCCCAGATCTCCGAGTCAGGGTCCTTCCATGCGTCCCTCGGAAGCCCTGCCTTCAGACAGGTGTGCTCCAGGAAGGTCTTGACGTCCCACCCGTATTCAGTGGCGACCTGGGGGAGGAGGAGCCCCTGCCTCCATCCCTTCCTTATTATAAGCCCGTCCCTTCCTATGACTATTTCCCTTATATCCTTGACCCTCCAGAGGGGGGTGAGGACGGATATCTCTATCTCCAACTTCGGGACCTCCTCGGGCCTGACCGGGGGGAAACGAGGGTCCTCAAGGGCAGCGGCCCTCGCCATGTCCCTCACCGCCTCCCACAGGGGTTTGATCCCCTCTACGTAACCTATACATCCCCTCAGCTCCCCGTGCTCCTTCAAGGTTACGAACGCCCCCCTCCTTTCCAGGAGCTTACCGGACTTCACTTGGAACTCGGGTGGAGGTTCGCCCCTGGTTACCCTCTCGACCGTCCTGCGAGCTATGGTCAGCAGGGTCCTCTTGTCCTCCTCGCTCAGGCCGAGCTCCACGCCGACCCTCTTCTTCCCCTCCTCGCCTCCGGTCCCGGACCTGTACACGGCGATCGCGGAATACCCTACCACATATCCCCCCCTCTCCCCTATCACATCGTTAGAGTTCGTGTGGGTTAAAATCTTGACCTTATCGGCCCCAAGTTCCCTCGCCGCCATAAGCATAGCAGCTATAGGACCTCCGCCGCAGGCCTGGTACTTCCCGCTCAGGAGCCCGTCCACGAACCCTTCCGGATCGAACCTGAGGATGGCCTTGAGCGTCCTCTCGTCCGTCCTGTTACACTCCTCGTAGCTGTACCCGTGGTAAAGGTCCGAGCTTGCCACTATTAG
>DTYS01000177.1 GCA_012961755.1 Candidatus Latescibacterota bacterium | reverse complement strand
TCGCTCCTCTTGGACGACGGAGGGAGGATCTGGGTGGGGGGCTCGGCGGGGCTTACGGTGTACATTGGTTCACCTCTTGGGGAGAAAGGCAAACCCTAAGGCAATGCCGATCAATGTCATCCCAACACAAATCAGGAAGGCCGTCCTGAATCCGAAGTAGTCCGTCAGGAAGCCCCCCAGGCCAGGTCCTATTATCCAGCCCACGTTCCAGGCCGTGTTGTAGATTCCCATGGCCTGTCCTCTCTCCTCCTTCGGGGACAGGTCGGCTATGAGGGCCATGGCCGAGGCCCCGAGCGCTGCCCACGCTATCCCCTCCCCCACTTGAACGAAGAAAAGTTGGCGGTACTGGGTGCTCAGGGCGTAGCCCAAGAAGACGACTGAAAATAGCCCCATTGACCCTAGGAGCACCCACCTCCTCCCTAACCTGTCGGAGAACCTCCCCCAGAGCGGTGCGGTAGCGGCTGCGGCCATGGCGCCTGTGGTATATATGAGCCCCACCTGACTCCTGCTGGCCCCGAGTTCGGCGAAATAGAGCGAGAGCACGGAATAAATTATGCCGGAGCCCACCATAAAGGGAAATATGGTAAGACAGACAACGTAGATCGATCTGCGGCCCATGGTCTCCAGGCCGATCTATTCCTCGAGCAACCTCTTTATGTCCCTCTCAAATACCGACTTTTCCCTGTATCCCACATACTTCCTGTAAACCCTACCCTCCTTATCCAGGATGAAGGTCGTGGGGATCCCCCTCACACCTCCGAACTTTCGAGCTATCTCCCCTCCCCTGTCCACCCCCACTGGGTAGTCCACCCCGAACTTCTTTATGAACCCCCTCACCCTGTCCTCGCTGTCCAAGGCTATCCCCACAATTCTGAGGCCCTTGTCCTTGTATCTTTCGTAGAGCTCCAAGAAGCTGGGAACCTCGGCCCTGCATGGGGGACACCAGGTCGCCCAGAAGTCAAGTATCACCACCTTTCCCTTGAGGTTCTCGGATGTGACCGTACAGCCGTCCAATACTTTCAGGGAGAAGGTCGGGGCCAAGGGCCTATCGGAGGTCCTGGCCGGAGAGTTCTTCTGTGTATCCCCTTCTTTTCCACACCCGATGAGGATAAGAGCCGATAGTATGCTAAATATACGCATGTCTCCTCCTTAAAACGGTCGGACAATCCGATCTACACCTCCGAGGAATATCACGACGCCTATCGCCACGAGCAGGGCACCGCTTATAAGTTCCACTGCCCTGAAGTTGCGGCGCATCCATCCGAGGACCGAAAAGAAGGAGTTTATGGCCAGGGCGGAAGCCAGAAAGGGCAAACCGAGACCCAGAGCGTACCAGGCCAAAAGCCACACCCCCTGAGTTAAGGTCTCCTTTGTGGCAGCGTAGGCCAGTATAGCTCCGAGTATGGGCCCGACGCAGGGGCTCCATCCGAAGGCGAAGGCCATCCCCACGATGAAGGCTCCAACAAGGCCCGTGGGCCTTCCCCTCGTCCCCGGCCTCCTCTCGTAGTCCAAAAACCGCATCCTGAAGAGCCCCATAGTGTGTAGGCCGAACATCACCACAACGACTCCAGCTACCTTGGTCAGGAGCTGGAGCCTGGAGAGGAGGAACCCTCCGAGCGCCGTGGCCGTGGCCCCTAACAGTACGAACACCGTAGAAAAGCCCAACACGAAGGCTGAGGCGTGCCACACGGTCCTGAGTACGACCTCCCTCCTCATCTCCTCCAAGGAACTTCCGGATATGAAGGATAGGTACGCCGGGACGAGCGGTAGGATACACGGTGAGAAGAAAGAGAGGAGGCCCGCGAGGAGGGCACCGAGCCAGGTTACGGATTCTACTCCCATTCTATCGTACCCGGAGGTTTGTGGGTCACATCGTAGAGCACCGCCCCCACCCCTGGGACCGAGAGCACCGCCTCGGCCATCTCGCGGACGGCCTCGAGGGGAAGCTTGGTGAACTGCGCGGTCATCGCCTCCTGCGAGCACACGGGCCTGAGGACCACGGTCTCCCCACCGTCCCCGAGGGGCACGAGTACCACCGGCATCTGCCAGACCTCCCTCTCAAGGCACCACCTCCTGAGGACCTCGTGAGCCCTGAAGTCCGCCTCCCTTAGAAGGTCCAGCCTATCCTTCGTGAGTGTAGCCCTCATTAGCTTCCTGACCTCAAGGGGGGTCAGCTCCCAGACCACACGGTTCACGCCTTCGACGGAGTTCGTGATCGAGGTTGAGACCTCCTCTAAGGTCCCCCAGTCCGCCTCCCCCGAGATGAGCACGGGATGTGCGTAAGTACGGAAGTCCCCCTGGACCCCTACGCTCCTTATGGGCAGGACCTCGGCCCCGAGCCCGAACTCATCCGCTATCCCCTCAACCTTCTCGGAGAGTTCCTCGGGGAAGGGGAAGCCCCTCCCGTCGGAGCAGAGGACCCTGACGGCGAGCCCTGGACCGGGGAACGGGTGCCTCCAGACCACATCCTCGGGAAGCCCGAGCCTTTCGCCCACCCTCCTGACCTCGTCCTTGTAGAGCTGGGAGAGGGGCTCCACCACCCTCCCCTCCTCAAGGAGCCTCCTTATCGCCCCCACACGGTTGTGGTGGGTCTTTATGACCGCTGAGTTCCTCGTCCCCCCGGACTCTATGGTGTCGGGATATATGGTCCCTTGGCCGAGTACCCATTCCTCGGGGTTGAGGCCGAGGGCGTCGGCCTCCCTCCTTATGACCCTAACGAAAGTCTCCCCTATGCGCCTCCTCTTCTCCTCGGGGTCCACCACCCCTTCGACCGCCCTCAGAAAGTCTTCGGAGGCATCCACCGTATGCACCCTTCCGAAGGTCCCGAGCGTCCCCTCGACCTGCTCCCTCTCCCCCTTCCTGAGGAAACCGTTGTCCACGAAGAGGCCATATACCCTGTCCTTCCCCAGGACCTTGGTCAGGAGCACGAAGGAGACCGTGGAGTCCACCCCACCTGATACCAAAAGGAACACCTTCCTTCCCCCTACCCTCCTCCTTATCTCCTCTTCTACCCCCTCCAAGAACCTCTCCGTATCCCAGGTCCTCCGTGCCCCGCACACCTTAAGGAAGTTGTCCAGGACCCTCATGCCCTTCGGAGTGTGGGTCACCTCGGGGTGGAACTGGAGTCCGTAGAGCTTCCTTTCCAGGTTCCCCATCGCGGCCACGGGACAGTCCGGGGTCCGGGCCAGCACCCTGAAGCCCGGCGGTACCTTGACCACTTGATCCCCGTGGCTCATCCAAGCGGTCTCGGACGGCCCGAGGCCCCTGAGTACGTCGTCCTCCTCTAAGATACTAAGTCTTGCGACCCCGTACTCCCTCGTCTTTCCGGGCCTTACCTCCCCTCCGAGCACATACGCCATGAGCTGGTGGCCGTAACATATCCCGAGCACTGGAACCCCAAGCTCCAGCACCTCCTCGTCGAAGGGCGGGGCTCCAGGACCGTACACGCTCGCGGGCCCCCCCGAAAGCACTATCCCCTCGACTTCCTGCAGCCTCGGGGGGGAAGTATCGGAGGGGAGTATCTCAGCATATACCCTTAGCCTGCGTATCCTGTTGGCTATGAGGTGAGCGTACTGCCCACCGAAGTCGAGTACAGCTATCATTACCAGTTAAGTTTCTCAAGAAGGAAATAAGCTATGACCATGTGGCCACTTATGTTGGGGTGCGCAGTAGCTCCTGGAACTTCTCGTGGGTCCTCACGTGCACCGCCCCGAACTCCTCGGCAAGTTCCCGAACCACGGCTATGTACTCCGGGATGAACGAGAGCACCCTTGACCTGAAGGAGCCGGTATCCGTGTCGGTAACGGATCCAGAAGGATTAAGTTCGCTCCCGTCTGTTCTTTCGTAAGTTCCAGGCACTCACGGTAAAGTCTCCTGTACTTCTCCGGAGGCACATTTGCCGGGTCACCCCTGAGGACACGGTGGAGGTCGTTTATCCCCACCATAACCGAGATCCAGTCTGGCCCGTGGCGCAGCACGTCGTGCCACCTATTCCTCGTTGAGGAAGGTTATCCTCCTTTCGGGATACCTCTTGACGTAACCGTTCCCGTACGGGGCGCCAGATCCCCTTCTGCCGCAGTCTGTTATGCTATCCCCTACGAACACCACGGTCTGGC
>DTYS01000176.1 GCA_012961755.1 Candidatus Latescibacterota bacterium | reverse complement strand
CTCCCGTTCAGGTCCTCGGCCACGGGGAAGTCACCGGGCTTGTATGGCTTAAACGAAGGGAGTCCCTCAAACTCCCCCCCTAATGGACCCCTCCCCATCCCCCAGAGGTCGAACCCCTCGGTGAATATCTTCCTCAGGTGCTCCATGTAGGGGAAACCCAGCCTCACCTTCACCCCCTCCGCCCTCAGGGCCTCCACGAACCTCTCCGGAGGAAGGCCTCCCAGCTCTTCCGGCTTGTATATGAGCCTTATACCTCCATATAGGCTTATCCTTCTTGCCTTCGGATAGGATGCCTCCGGCTCGAGCCCTGGAAGCTCCCCCAGGGAGGAGAATATCCTCTCCCTCACCATGTTGCTCCTTTCTATCCTGTAATCCAGGGTCTCGAGCGACACCTTAGCCAGGGCGAGGGCTAAGGGATGTGCCCTCCACTTCAGCCCGAGGACCTCGCTGTCCAATCCCCTGTACTGGGGGAGGGTCAACTCCTCCTTAACCCCCGCTCGGTGGAGGTGACAGTAAGCAAGCTGCCTTTCGTACAGTTCCCTATTGTTCGTTGTGACCATGCCACCCTCCCCTCCTGCCACCGGCTTTCCGACGGGATTGCTCCCCTGGAGGCTGAAGCAGGTTATCTGCCCCACGTTTCCTATCTTCCTCCCCCCCCACTCCGCTCCAAGGGCGTGGGCAGCGTCCTCGACCAGTGGGATCCCGTACCTCCTGCTTATGTCCAAGAGGGCGTCCATGTCGCACGGGTTCCCGCCCCAATGCACAACGTTTATCGCCTTGGTGCGCTCGGTTATCCTCCTTTCCACATCCTCCGGGTCCATGAGAAGCGTCTTCGGGTCTATGTCGCAGAAGACAGGCCTCGCACCTATGTGTAGGGCCCCGCAGTAGGAGCCTATGTACCCCGCCGTGGGGGTTATGACCTCGTCCCCTGGACCCACACCCACCGCGTAGAACGCGCTGGCAAGGGCGGTTGAGCCGTGGTCGACCGTGAGGCAATAGTTGCAGCCCAGATACTTTCTTATCTCCTCCTCGAAATCCCTGGGAAGCCCTGTCCCCGAGCCGGAGACGAAGCCCTGATCTAATAGCTCACAGACCAATTCCTTTTCTCTCTCGACGGGCCTTCTCCACCTCTCGGGGTCCTCGATGCTCACTGAGGGCTTCCCTCCAAGTATAGCGAGCTTCTCCATGTCACCCTCCTATGATGTCTCCAAGTTAACCTCCCTTCACCTCGACCAGCGTGCCTCTGGAGGGGGAAGCTCTGGGAACGGGGAATGGGGCTCTGTCTGGTACCAGTATGCCACGGATGCTATGTCGTCAGTAAGGGGCTGGAAGGTCCCGTCGGGCCACCAGCCCAGGGCCTGGATCGTGACCCTTATCTCCCTCCGGAAGGTTATGGGGTCCATTATGTGCCAGCGGTACATAGCGTGCCTGGGCACCTCCCCAGGCTCCCTCCTCCAGAGGGGATATCCGAGGAAAGCTGTGGAGAAGGTCTCCCCGAAGCACCAGGCCCCCCCGAAGTAGTCCTCCGTCCCCGTTCCGCAGATAGTGGGATAGTCCCTGTCCCCATCTATGTAGAACTTCACCTCCCCCTCGCCCCACCATCCGTTTGAAAGCTGGGTCCATGCCAGGAAGGTCCCTACGTAATGTCCCCTTCCCCTCACACCTTCGAGGATCGTGTGCTCGGGATGCTGCCTTGAGGTCATGGACCTCCTCCACTGGGCATGGAAGTAGAGGGAATCCTCGGGGACATCCCCTAAGGCGTAGGTTATCTGGTAGAAGAAGCCCGTTATGTCCTCCCACCTCTGGTTCTCTATCGTTATCAGGGCCGACTTCCGGAATGGCATCGGCCAGTAACAGTTGAAACCCCCGTTCGGGTTCACAGCCACTGGGATGGAGTTGACCTTATATCTTAGGCCGTGACCGACCGCGAAGAAGTCCCCGAGGGGGACCTCGACAGAGGGCTCCCCCTCCCCGTCCCAGTAGAACCTCAAGACGCAATCCCTGTAGGCCTCGGGCTTAACCGTCATCCATATGTGGAGTACGGTGCCGGGGCCTTCTATCTCTGCGAGCTTCACCTCCCCCCCCGAAGGAAGGGCGATGCAGGGCCTGACCTTCCAGCCAGCACCAAGCCTCCTTGCCGGGCCCTTATCGTCCGGCACGGCCTTGGCCCCCCCTCCCTTCTCCCCCTTCGGGTTCTCGGCGGATATGGAGCGGGTCTCGAATTCCTTGGCAAGATGTATCCCCCAGAGTCCTGCCTGCCACCTGCGTTCCATTTCTCACCTCCTGGCTACTGGTCGGGCACTCCTCAGAGTGCCGACGAGCCGAACT
>DTYS01000175.1 GCA_012961755.1 Candidatus Latescibacterota bacterium | reverse complement strand
TCTTGGCCGGGATAGAACGTATCCGAGGAGCAGGTGATGCCGATGTGATAGGGGATTTTCTGCTGCCTCGCCGCTTCAATGAGCGCATCGACGACCTCGTGATGGGCCACGGCGGGATACTCAATGGGCGCATAGTGGTTGGAAGCCCCGTCCAAGCGCACGGCCCCTGTGGTGATGATGACATCGCCGACGTTGATGTGCGGCTGGATGGCCCCGGTGGTCCCCACGCGCAGGAACGTCCTCACGCCCAGTTGTGCAAGTTCATCGATGGCGATTGCGGTTGAGGGTCCGCCGATGCCGGTGGAGGTCACCAGCACGGGGGTTCCGTTTATGTAGCCCAGCCACGTGCGGTATTCGCGCTTGTAAGCGATCTCGCGACCGTCCTTGAAGGGGGAGGTCTTGGCGATGGCCTCGACGCGGCCGGGGTCGCCGGGGAGGAGGGCGAATCGGGCAGATTCGATTCTGTCAACACTTAAATCGAGGTGATAGACCTGTTGTGCCATTTTAGCTCCCCCACCCAAAGCATCCATCTAACTGAACCGGACTTTACCGTCTACGACGACACACACTATGCTTTACAATTTAGACACTTTCCTTAAAAAGTCAAGCCCCTTTTCGCCCTATCCCGGGCTCAATTAAAACGAACCGAGCGCACTCTTGGCACCCGAACCGAAGGAAAGCAACTCCGACTTGAGCACTAACTTCTCGTTCTCATCTCTGATAAGGTACCTGACCACCCCGCCGGGGACCTGTCCGCTCGTCCACCATTCTATGGTCCCACCGGTGACCGAACCGTAGCGGATGTGCCCTGCCCTGTAGGTCCCGGCCGGTACGGTGACGGTCTCCACCCCTACCTTAGCTCCCTCTACGGATTCTTCGGTCAGCTTCACCGGTCTGGCCACATATGTCCCCTCGGTGACGGGAATCTCCCTGGGCTCCTCGTCCCCGAACTTAGCCCTCAGCCTCCTCAACTGGCCCATGTCGCTGCTGAACATCCCTTCGTAGATGAGCGGCTCTTCTCCCTTCCTGTAAGGGTAGTAACCTATCCTCCACCACTGGTTGCCGTCGGGGGTCAGCTTCAGGTAGGCCATCTCTACTATCATCTTCTCTCCTTCGGGGACGGTTATCTCCCACTTGGTCCACTCTCCCGGTCTGAAATCGCTGGTCCAGATCCAGCAACCTCCCACTCCGAAGGTATAGGAAAAGAGGAGCTGGTACATCTGAAGCATGTACTGGGTCGTAAAGCCCGGGGTAACTTCCGGACCGACCTTGACCTGCGGGGTGATGTTTATCTGGGGAATGGGGATGTTGACCGAGGGGGGCTTCGGGATGCTCCACGGACAACAGGATAAGGTAAAGGAGACGATGACCATCACAGCGGCGAAAATTTTTTTCATCCTTACCTCCTTTGAAGTATAGACTTGCAACTAACCGCCCGTGCGAGGACCTCCTCCATCTCCTCCTGGGTGAGCTTTATAGGGTTGCCCTGCATGCTGCTTGAGGTGGAGGCCCTTTCCACGAGCGTCCCGAAGTGCTCCGGCCCTATCCCGTAGGAGGCAAGCGGTGGAATCCTCAGGGCCTCGCAGAGCTTCCTCACCCACGCAACGCCTTCCTCCGCCCCGGCGTCCTCCTTTCCCGTGAGGATCCGTCCCACCTCGTCGTAGCGCCTCAGTGCCCAGCTTTCGGGGGCCCTCTCCCTCAGGGCCCTCACGTTCACCTCCATAACGTGGGGGAGGAGGGCAGCGCAGACCGCCCCGTGTGGGGCGCGGAATTCCCCTCCTATGGGGCCTGCGAACCCGTGCACAGCGCCGAGCTTTGCGTTGGTCAACGCCATGCCTCCGAACAGGCTCGCCAAGGACATCTCCTCCCTCGCCTCCGGGTCCCCGCGCTCGTACGCCCTCAAGAGCGAGCGGGCCGCCCTCCTCATCCCCTCCCTGCATATGCCGTCCGTCATGGGGTTCGCCCTGTTGGAAACGTAGGCCTCTATGAGTTGTGTGAGGGCGTCCATCCCGGTGGAGGCGGTCACCTCAGGTGGGAGGGTGCAGGTGAGCTCCGGGTCGACGAGGGCCAGCCTAGGAAGCATGAGGTGGCTCCTCAGGCTCACCTTGACCCTATGTTCCGGCGAGAGGAGGACAGCGTTTCGGGTGACCTCGGAACCGGTTCCGGCGGTGGTGGGGACGGCAACGTAGGGCGTGGAGGGCCTCGTAAGGGGCCTCCCTCGGCCTACGACCTCGAGGTAGTCCAGGGGATCGCCCCCGTTGGTCAGGAGAGCTGCCACGGCCTTGCCCGCGTCTAAGGCACTGCCTCCGCCGAAGCCCACGACCATATCGCAGCCTGCTTCCCTCGCCAACTGCGCCCCCTTCCTCACTGTCTCGATCGTGGGCTCGCCCTCCACCGGAAAGACTACGTAATCCATACCCTGCTCCTTCAGGATTTCGAAAAGGGGCCCGGCCCGCTCGGGGGTGCGGCCCGTCACGACGAGGGTCCTCCTCCCCATCCCGACGACGAGCCCTCCGAGCTCAACCAAAGTCCCCGGGCCAAACACGACCCGGGATGAAGTTGCGAACTCGAACCGCATGTCCTCACCCCCAGCCTTCGTCCTCCGGAAAGATGTTGGTGTACTTAACGCTCCTTCTGGGCTCCTCCATCATCCCTTCTACCGTGTCCCTCCACTTCCTGTAGTGGGCGGTCTCCTTGTGCTTTGCCGGGTCATCGGAGGTCCTGTACACCTCCACGAGCACGAACCTCGTGGGGTCATCTGCCTGCTGGATCACGTCGAAGCGGGCCACTCCGGGCTCCTTCACGCTGTTCCTGGCGTTCTCGAGGGTCGCTTCCTTGAAGGCTTCCACGAACTCCGGCTTAACGTGGACGTGTACGTGCACTATGAACATATCCCCTCCCTCGCTTAGTTCGCACGTTCCTGATCCGTGTTCCGGCTGCGATGAATAACACATCCGACCGCCGTCACCCGAACCAGAAGGAATATATCTTAGCGTTTCGGGCCGAGAACCGCAGCCTCACCTCTCGACCTCTGAACTCGCTCAAGGACCTCCCCTTCCACCTTACGACCGCATCGGTCCGGTCGTCGGAGACGGACTCGGACGCCCGGAAGCCTTCCATCGGGTTCCCGGCCCGGTCGCAGACTGCGACCTTGACGTATCCGCCTCGAGCTTCTAAGTTCATATGTAACTCCCCCTCTGGGAGGACGAACGGCCTCGTGAGGAACCATCCCTCACGGTCGCCAGCGTCCAACGAGACGAAGCCGTCCCGCCGCAGGGTCAGCAGCCCGATAGCGGGACGATGTCCACGGACCACCTCGGGACCTCCCGGGCGGCTGTGCGGGCCGTGTACCCCGCAGTAGTATATGTAGAGCTTGTCATCCCTGACGATGATCCGCTCCACGCTCCGCACCATGCCATCCTCCCAACCCTCCTCTCCGAGGCCGAGCCACGTCTTACGTCCTCCCACCCTCGTCCAACGTACCCCGTCGCGGCTCACGGCGAGCTGGGTGTCTATCCTGCCGTCCCCCTCCTCACGATAGATCCATATCATCGCTAAGTAGATCCCTTCGTAGATGTCCACCCCCGCCCCGTAGATTTGCGTTCCAGGTCCGTCCTCCTCGTCGCAATCCAGCACCACCTCAGGTTCGCTCCAGTGGACGAAGTCCTCGCTCTCGCTGCGGGCGAGCCTTCGCCCGAACCCGAAGCGGCTGAAGGCTACATATCTCTTGAGCCTGGTATCGTAGACGAGGTTCTGGTTCGTGTCGCAGTACCTGCGCAGGACGGGGTTGCCTTCGTACGGCCTCCAAAGGACGCCGTCCGAGGAGAAGGCCACGCAGAACCCATCCCCCGGGCCGTCCTCGCAGTAGGGCCTTCCGTCCTTTACGCTCCATCCGCCCGAGCCATGGTCCCAGTAGACCGCCTTCCATCTGCGCCGTGGGTCGGGATCGTGGGGGTCGTACAGTACGGATATCCCCTCGCAGTTGTACTTCCCCAGGTCTATAAGGTTGTTACGGGCGTCGCCGTCGTACGGGAACTGGCCGAGAGGAGGTTTGACCCAGCGCACCCCGTCCTCCGATTCGGCGTAGGCTAAGAGGGTCGTGTGCGGGGCGCGCTCCCTGCCGTCCGGTAGCCTGAGGGGCCTCAACCCCCTGTCCTTAGGGACCGTGAGATACCAGATCCTGAACAGCCCCATATCCTCGTCGAAGAGGGCCGTCCCGTAGACAGAGCAGGCGCCCTCCCACGGCATGTCGGGCCGTATCACGGGATTCTCGGGATGTCTGGAGGGTGGGTTGACCGTGAGGCGAAGACCCTCCCTCCGGTCCACGAACTCCTCGTCCAAGAAAAGCTGGCGCACCTTCGGCTCCATCACCACCTCCAATGGTACGGAACCTCCTCGCCCCTTAGGAGTTTCTGCTGTATCTCCTTATGCTTGCGATAGACCTCCTCTATCGCCTCGGGGGTGTCCGCAACGCCTCCCGGCGGGTACTGGTCCGCAAGCGGAGGACGTGGCTCGGTCAGGACACGGTACGCCTCGGACCTCCTGAACTTGAGATGTCTCTCCTTGTGGTCCCTTATGCCGGAATACAGGTACTCGTAGAAGAACTCGTCCGCAAGGGTCGCCCCCTTCAATTCCACATCCGCCCATACTATCGCCAGGTCCTCCTTCCCGGCATCTGCCAGTATCTCCGCCTTAGGGGAAGCTATCATGGAGTTCTGCCATGTGGAGGAGATGTAGTGCACCTGGTTGTCCTTGGCCCTCGCCCTCATGTAGTATTCGGGAAGGACGGCAGCGCTCGGATGGCATATCACTTGAGCACCGTTCATGGTGCAGCAGGCCGCCGCCTCGGGCCACATCTGGTCGTAGCAGATGAGCATCCCCACCCACCCGATGTCGGTCTCGAAGGCCGGGAAGGAATCACCTGGCGTCACCTGCCAGAGCTCGTACTGGGGCATGTGGACCTTACGGTACCTGCCCACCAGTTCGCCCCCGCGGCCGAAGAGGTCGGCCACATTGTATATCCTGTCCCCCTCAAGGGCGTAGTAGCATGCCACGATGAGCATGGAATGTCCCTTGGCAACCGCCCCCAGACGCTCGGGCACGAGCGACGTCTGCCTTTCGACCGCGGTGCGGAATATGGACCTGTCGTCCAAGAACGTCATGCACAAGCTCAACCTCGTGAAGTCCTCGGTGAGCACCACGAGGTCACACCCCTCCCTCCCGGCACGGTCCAGAAGCTCCTCGTACCAGGCTATCCTGAGTTCTATCGAGCGAAGCAGGTCCTCCATGGAGAAATCCTCGCTGAAGGGGTTGGTCCTGAGCCCCTTGCAGCTCGGAACGCGGTTGGACTGTATCGTAGCGAGCCTGACCTTGTCGGACATCTCTCCCCCCGGTCAACCGAACTCCAGCCTTAAGACCTCGCCTTCGCCCATCCCCGGCACGTTTACCCTGACCCTCCTGTGGCTCAAGTTCGCCCCGCTCACCTCTGCGAAGAATATCTCGCATAGTACGTAGGCGGTGCACCCCTCCTCCAAGTGTCCGCCGTAAGCTCCCCCGGCCGTGGCGAGGGTTACGTGTATGTGGGGCTCTCCGTCCACCACTAGGCCGTTCATCGAGAGTATCTCTATCCCTCCCTCCCCCCTTCCGAACGTGTCCTCCACGGGGAGGCGGTTGTGCAACACCCAATGCAGGCTGTGGGAGGCCAGGGTACCGTATCCTCCCAACACCACGGCCTGCCTTATCCCCTTCTCCTCCACGAACCTCCTCACCGAAAGTAGCACGTCCTCACCTGGGTCTACACGAAGTATATGTATCCTTTCGACCGACATGGACACCGATTCCATATTCCCTCCCTTATCCGGTCAGTCCGAGACGACGTCCGCATTCCGGGAAGCCTAAGGTGGTGCCCTGCTTGACCGTGCTTCCGGCCAGGATCTCGGCGCATCACTTGAGATAGGGAATGGTCCATCATCTTGGCTATACCGTCCTCTCATCGTATCTGCCGGCCCATCGTCCGTATATCACCAGCACATTGCTCCTGCGGAGGGCCCAGGACTTCCGAAAGCCACTCGAGATAACCTTTGTTCCCGGCGACTATCGGCGTAGCTATTATCTCCGGCGTCTCGTACGGATGTACCTCCTCGATAGCTTTCTCCAGTTCCCCGTATAGCTCCTCCCTGCTCTTAACGAGGATGAGCCATTCCTCCGCCGTTTCAACCTTGCCCTTCCACCTGTAGGTGCTCACTACCGGACCGACCATCTGGACGCATCCAGCCAGCCTTCTCTCTATCAATACCTTGGCTATTTCCTCAGCGTCCTCCCTCCTCTCCACCGTGGTAGATACCTGTATGTATCCTCCCATGGATGTTCCCCTCCTCAACCGACGACCCCTAAGAGCGTGGGACCAGTGGTGCCCGTGACCCTCACCCTGACGAACTCCCCGATCCCGAGGCCCTCCCCCTCGACCACCACCGGCTTACCGGTCCTGGTCCTACCGAAGGTCCCCCCCTTCTTCGCCGGGGCCTCCAACAACACCTCCACCTCGGAGCCGAGGAGCCTTTCGTTCTTCTTCCTCGTTATCTCCCTCTGTAGGCGGAT
>DTYS01000174.1 GCA_012961755.1 Candidatus Latescibacterota bacterium | reverse complement strand
TGGAGGTGGTGCGCTCGCATCCCCATAGGCCCCTTCCCGCAAGGAGGCACGTTATGAAGGACGGGGCAACCTTCTAGTCCCTCTTCTGGAGGGTCGTGGGGGATTTGGGCACCACACCTATCAGGAAGGCCCCGCTCCTCGAACCGATGAGCCTTCCGAAGATCTCGAACATCCACGAGGTCCTGACGCCCCATCCGGTCGAGGGAAAGCGGACGCATTCTCCCATGCGCACCGGGCCGTAGTGTCTCAGAAGCTCCTTAAGTTCATCGTATCCGAAGAAGCGGGCATGGGAAAGGACGGTCCTTACATCGGAGGCCCTCCGCCTCCGGGCGAGGGGAGATCTGTCGTGGAGCGCGCCCACGACCATCCTCCCGCCAGGCCTTACGCACCTCCACATCTCGTCCAGAACCTTCTTGGGCTCCTGGACGAACTCCAACACGGTCACGGCGGCGACGACGTCGAAGTTCCTGTCCTTGAAGGGAAGGAACGTGGCGTCCCCTCGGACGAGGGGTACATCGGGGAGCCTTCCTCTGGCCACAGCCAACATCCCCTCGGAGAAGTCAAGCCCTACGACCCTCATCCCGAGGCCCTCCCTGAACCATTTGGTCCAATGTCCGGTGCCGCACCCGACCTCAAGGATCCTCTCACCGACCCTGGGCTCCAGAAGCCTCAGGAAGGCCCTTCGCTCGGCCTCGTCCACGGCCCTTCCTAAGGGGGTCTCGTACCAGTCCTCGTAACGGACCGAGACTTCGTCCCAGATGTCCTCCATGCTCGTATCCTGGTAGGGGTGACTTCAAGGATACGAAACCTCGGACAGCAAGTCAAGGCTTTAAGGAGGCGATATGAGCTCGGAGGTTAACTACGAAGAGCTTAAGGAGTTCGCTTTGAGGAACGGGATGAGCCTCTTCGGGGTGGCGAAGTTCGACCCCGTCGAGGCCCGCTCCGTGCTCTCCGAGAGGGAAGGGAACGACCTTCCGTTCGCGATATCCATGGGGGTGCGCCTGAGCAGGGCAGTGCTCGACGGGATAGATGACCGTCCTACCCTCCTCTATCAGTGGCACTACCGTCAGGCCAATTACCTCCTTGACAGGGTGGCGTTCCAGCTCTGCCTCCTGATACATGAAAGAGGGGCCAGGGCTGTGCCCATACCCGCATCCCAGATAGTCGACTGGGAGAGCCAGAGGGCACACCTTTCCCACAAGCACGTGGCAAGGCTCGCAGGACACGGATGGATAGGGAGGAACAACCTCCTCGTGAACCCACGGTTCGGAGCTCAAGTGAGGTACGTCACCGTGCTGACGGACCTCCCCCTCAGGACGGACGAACCTGTGGAGGGGGACTGCGGATATTGTAGGACCTGCGTTGAAGCTTGCCCGGTCGGGGCGCTGGGGGAGACCCCGGAGGACTACGACTTCCACAGATGTTTCGAGAAGCTCAAGACGTTCGCAAGGGAACATCGTATAGGTCATTACATCTGCGGGATATGCGTAAGATCTTGTCCTGGCAAGACTTGATGAACAAAGTTGCATCTCCAGGATGTAAGCATTATATTCCTCAAGGTAAGCCTGAAAGCTGGAGGAGTGCCGTGCGGGTACCTTATTCTAAGGCCGAGCTCCTACGAAGTGGAGGACCGAGGAAGTTCTCCGGAAGGACGCTGGACCGGGTGGCCTTCCCCTTGGGGGGCATAGGGGCAGGTTCGATATCGCTCGGAGGAAAGGGGGAGCTGAGGGATTGGGAGGTCTTCAACAGGCCCGGCAAGGGAAACCGTCCGGCGTACACCTTCTTCCTCCTCTGGGCCAGGCCGGAGGGGGGAAGGGCGAGGGCGAAGGTCCTGGAGGCCCGTCCCGCACCTCCTTATACAGGGAGCCACGGATATCCGAGGGAGCACGGCGAAGGGCTTCCTCACTTGGCCGGCGCCACCTTCGAAGGGGCCTTCCCGTTCGCCAGGATATCCTTCCGTGACCTCGACCTTTCCCTGAGGGTCTCGTTGGAGGCCTTCAGCCCCTTCATCCCCCTGAACCCCGAGGACTCCGCCCTTCCGGTGGCCGTGCTCACGTACGGGCTGGCCAACCGTGGGAAGGGGCCGGTGGAGGTCTCGCTCGTTGGGTCCCTGATGAACTTCGTGGGCTATCCAGGTGACGACGGCATGGGGATAGTGGCGCCTTATTACGGAGGTAACCTTAACTCCCTCCGACACGGCGATGGAATTTCGGGGATCTTCATGACCACCACGAAGTATCCCCCCGGAAGCGTCCATTTTGGGTCCCTGACCTTGGCCGTGCTCGGAAGCTGGGAACTCACGTACCAGACGCGCTGGTCCAGGGAAGGATGGTTCGACGAACTTCAGAGGTTCTGGGATCGCTTCTCGAGCGAAGGGAGGCTTGAGGACGACGCCTCCGAGGACCCCTCCCCCGAGGGAAGGACCGACGTGGGATCGGTCGGCGTGCGTATCCTCTTAGAGCCCAGGGGGAGGGTCGAGGTCCCCTTCGTCGTGGCCTGGCACTTCCCGAACTTCGTCAACTACTGGAACCAGGAGACGCGGGGGACGTCCCTACATCCCTTCTACTCATCACGCTTCAAGGACGCATGGGAGGTTGCCCAGTACTTAGCCCGGAACTACGGGCGGCTCCTCGGGGAAACCAGGAACTTCCAAAGGGCCCTGTTTTCGAGCACCCTCCCCGACCACATCTTGGATGCGATCTCAAGCCAGGCGTCCATCCTCAGGACCAACACCCTCCAGTGGTACTCCGACGGCACCGTGCACGCCTTCGAAGGGTGTAACGACCGTTCCGGATGCTGCCACGGGACCTGCACCCACGTTTGGAACTACGAGCAGACGCTGGCGTTCCTCTTCCCCCAGCTCGAGAGGGATATGAGGGTCACGGACTTCCTCTACGACACCGACGAGGACGGCCACATGAACTTCCGCCATGTGATGCCGAGGGGCGTCGTGAGGGTCAGGGGGAAGCCCGCGGCCGACGGCCAGATGGGGACGGTGCTCAAGCTTTATAGGGAGTGGAGGCTTTCGGGGGATATGGACTTCCTCAGGAGGCTTTGGTCCAAGGCTAAAAAAGCCTTAGAGTTCGCATGGAAAGAGTGGGACAGGGATCGTGACGGGGTCATGGAGGGAGTCCAGCACAACACCTACGATGTAGACTTCTTAGGTCCGAACCCCATGACCGGACTACTTTACCTCGGAGCGCTGAGGGCGGGGGAGGAGATGGCGAAGGCCCTGGGCGACCACGAGGCAGCTCGGAAGTTCAGGGAGGTATACGAGGGCGGAAGGGAGAAGCTGGACCGGACCCTCTGGGACGGAGAGTACTACATCCAGAGGTACGACAAGGAAGGAGCGTCCAAACACCAGTTCGGAGGTGGCTGCATTTCTGACCAGATGCTGGGACAGTGGTGGGCGCATATAGTCGGCCTCGGACACTTGCTTCCCGAGGATAGGGTAAGGAGGGCAGTAGGTTCTATCTTCAAGTATAACTGGAGGACCGACTTCTACGACCACGCGAACTGTCAGAGGATCTACGCCTTAGGCGACGAAAGGGGACTCCTCCTCTGCTCCTGGCCCAAGGGCGGGAGACCCCAGTTCCCCTTCCCCTACTCGGACGAGGTCTGGACCGGGGTAGAGTACGAGGTGGCGGCGCTCCTCATATGGGAGGGGTTCCTGGAGGAGGGGTTAGCCGTGGTCAAGGCCGCGAGGGACAGGTACGACGGCGAGAGGAGGAACCCGTACGACGAGGTCGAGTGCGGCCACCACTACGCCAGGGCCCTTTCCAGTTGGTCCCTGCTCTTAGCCCTCTCGGGGTTTCAGTACTCAGCCCCAGAGCGCAGGATGGGGTTCTCCCCCAAGATGTCCCCCGAGGACTTCCGATGCTTCTGGTCAACGGGCTCGGGATGGGGGACGTTCAGGTGGAGGGTGCGGGGCCGCAGGGCAGAGGCCGAGCTTTCCGTGCTCTACGGGAAGTTGGAGCTGGAGCGGTTGGATGTAGGTCCCCTTAATGAGGTCAGGGAGGTTTCGGTGCGGGTAGGACGCAGGTCGATCCGGGCCGAAGCTTCAGGGAAGCTATCCTTGCGCTTCCCGGAGCCGGTGCACGTAGAGGCCGGAGGGAGGCTCAGCGTGCGCGTCCTGATGTGATTGGACTTAAGGAGCAGGTTACCTTGGCACTGTGTTCGGAAGAGCTTATCTCGCCTTTGCTCTAATATCTTTGCTCGCGGCAGTCCCTTCGCAGGCGGACGAAATCTGGACCCTGCTTTGGTGCCGTTGGATGGGGACCCCGCTGTGGCCTCCGGTCACCTCAGATGACACTGCCTTCGTCGCGTCGGCGGGTGGGGAGGTTTACGCCCTGAGGTTGAGGGAAGGAGTGGCCATCTGGAAGTTCGGGGCCGGGAGGATGATGGCCGGCCCGGCCTCGGAAGGGGTGGTCTACGTAGGGGATGTGGGGGGGAACTTGTACGGGCTGGAGGGGAGCTCGGGGAAGGTCCTTTGGACCCGGAGCCTCTGGGGGGACGTCAGGTTCCCTCCCACCTGCGGCCCATCCGGTGCCTACGTAGTCACAGGGACAGGGCTCCTGTACGTTTTCGACCGGAAGGGGAACGAAAGGTGGAGGGTCCGTATCCCTTCGATCCCCTCATCTGGTCCTGCGGTCGCCGGTGGCTTTGTGCTCATCACCTGCTCCGACGGGGGACTCAGGGCCTACTGTACCGAGGAGGGAAGGTTGGCCTGGATCTCGGACGTGGGCAAGGTTACGGCCGGTCCGATCCCCGCCGGGGACTTCGTCCTGGTAGGTTGCGGGGGTTACGCTAAGGCTCTGAGGCTCGACGACGGTGGGATCGCATGGAGTAGGTTCTTGGGGGGGAGGGTTACGGGGGCGGCCTCCTTCGCCGCGGAGGCGTTCTTCGTGACGAGCGCAGGTTGGGCGTACTGTTTGGACATGGCCGACGGCAAGCCAGTCTGGAAGGAAAAGGTGGGTCCTGTAGGTGACTATGGGCTCGGGGCTTCAGGAGGGAAGCTTTATGTCTGGGGACCGGAGGGAGCTTCGATATTGTCGTCCAAAGGGGGTGAAATTTTGAGAAGATGGTCCACTGTGGAACCTGCGAGGTGGGCGTATCCCGTACCAGGAGGTGTGCTCGTCTCAGCCGGAGGTTTCCTCTATCTTTTCGGCCCACTTCACCCGAGGTCACGTAACCCCATCTGGCAGGAGTGGGCGGAGGTGCGCTACAAGGGTGTCAAGGTAGGGTACAGGCATACCTGGGCCGAGGGAGGTTCCACGGGGCTCGTGGTATCTACGGACGAGGTCAACTGGCAGAACGGCTTCAGGAGGACGAGCTTCAGGGCACTTACGGATTCCTCCTACATACTCAGGGAGCTTGAGGGGGAGTGCAGGGAGGCGGACCAGCTTCTGACCGTGGAGGTGAAGGTGGACTCCGGGCTCCTAATTGCGGAACGAAGGGGACCTGAAGTGGTCCTCAGGGACACGTTCGACGTGGGACCTCTGGTCCCCTCGTTCGCCTTGATCAGGCATCTGGCCGTGGATTCCTTCTCCGACTCCGCCGTCCGCGTCCTGGACGTCAGGAGGCTCGTCCCGGTCGAGGAAAGTATTTCCTTCTCAGGTCCGGACACCTTAGATGGGGTCGGATGCCTCCGCATCGAGGTGGGCGAAGAGCTGACGGTGTGGACGGAGGGATCGGGTAGGGTCCTGAGGATATGGTCCCCCCTGTTTAAGGAGGAGGTAAGGTCCGTACCCCCGGAGGAGGCCCTCGCGTGGAAACCCCCGGAACTTTCCCTTGCAGTCCCCTTGGACTTGGAGCTTCCACCCTTCAGAAAGGTCGGTGAACTCACCTTAAGATTCCCCTATCCCATCGAGCTTCCCTCGGACGCCCGCCAGGAGGTGCGGAGGTCCGAGGGATGTTTGGAGGTGAAGGTCACGCAGTCCCTCCCCGAGGACACGACCTCCCCCAGACCCTACCTCGGTCCCACGGTCTTCCTCCAGACCGAGCATCCCGAGATACTGAAACTTGCCAAGGGACTCTCCGAGGGGAGCAAGGACCCGGAGGAGGGGGTTCGGATGGCGCTGGATTGGGTGTACTCCCACATCAGGCCGGAGGAGACCGCTGCTAAGTTTTTGACCGCTTTAGAGGTGCTGAGGGAAGGCCGAGGAGCCTGCACCGAGCACTCCGTACTGTTTGTGGCCCTCTGCCGAGCTATGGGAGTGCCGGCGAGGGCCGCCTTAGGGCTTCTGGGCGCGGGAAGGGAGCTCGTCCCCCACATGTGGGCGCAGGTCCATGTGGGCACGTGGGTGGATGTGGACCCATCCTACGGCCAGTTCGGGGTGGACGGGGCCCACATCGCCCTGGCCTATGTGGACGTATCCCTAAGGGATCTACCTGAGGCCGAGAGGGTCCTCCAGATGGCCTTGGCGAATTGGGATACTGCCGAGGTGGTGAAGGTCAGGGCCGACGGGGATACATACCTTCCTGAGGCCGAGATACTGTGGAAGGAAGCGGACGAGGCCGAGCAGAGCTTCAAGGACGAGGAGGCCATAAGCCTCCTCCGCAAGCTCATATCCCTTCCCGAGAACAGGCTCACGGCCCCGGCCATGTATAGGCTAGGGGTCCTGCTGGTAAGGAAAGGGAGGAAGGAGGAAGCCGAAGGGCAACTCCTCAAATTGCTCGATGAATTCCCCGGCTCGGAAGAAGTCGACGATGCCCTTTACAAACTTGCCGAAATCTCCGATGATAAGAGGAGGGCTTTGAAGTTCTTAAGGAGGTTAGTCGAGGAATTTCCCGACAGTCCCTTAGCGGACGATGCGTTGCACAGGGAAGCTGGGATCTACCGAAGGCTTGGGGAGGGGGAGGAGGCCGAGAGGGCTTTAAGGTTGCTCTCGGAGAGGTACCCCGACTCCCCCTGGGTACCAAGGGACATCCGTAGGAGGTGAATATGTCCCGTAAGCTGGAATCGATGTTGCGAGTTGCCGGACCAATTTTGGAGGCCATACCGGTTCCTATATCTATAATCGACGCAGGAGGGATCGTCCTCTTCGTCAACCGGGCCTTCCTCGACTTCGCAAAGGGCGTCGGGAGGGAGGTAGACTACGAGGACAGGGTCGGGCACGACGTTAAGGAATTCTTCGAGGAGGGAAGGGAAGGGTTCTGGAAGTCAGCCTTCGATCAGGTCCTCAAGGAAGGCAGGCCGTTCGAGGTATGGGGGATCCCGGAGGGAAGGAGACCTGACGGCTCCGCGAGGTACGTTCACCGTCATATCCTCCCGATCCGAGGTGCGGATGGTAAGATCGTGGGAGCCATAAACATTTGGGAGGACGTCACCGATCAGATCTTAAGGGAGAGAAACGCTCGGCTGAGGGAGGCGGTGGACGTTGTCCGTGAGGCAGTATTGGAGATGAGGGGACCTCAGGATATGGACAAGGTTTTGGATTCCGTATACCGTGGACTTCGGATGCTCGACGTCCCATTTTCCCGCGCTTCCTTGCAGGTTGTAGATAAGGACGGGTTCGTCTGCTATCTTTTTGGAGAAAGGGGGTTCACAAGCAGCCCCCTGCCCCCGGGAACGCCCGTTGAGAAGGCCTGGAAGGAAGGTAAGATACTCTACCGCAAGGACATAAAGACGGAAGATCTATACGGGGAGAGGGAACGCATAGTGGGGACCTGGAAGGAGGACATCCGTTCCGTCCTGGACGTTCCTTTCTCCCACGGGACCCTCGCTATAAACAGCACCAGGCCGGACGCCTTCTCCGAGGAGGACATAGAGGTCCTGCAGAGGTTCGCAGGCGTCCTCTCCGTGGGGTTCACGAGGCTTGAGGACCTCAGGAAACTTGAAGAGTCGGAGGAGAGGTACCGATCCTTGGTGGAAGAAGTTTCGGTCGGGATATGTATAACACAGGAAGGGATAATAAAGTTTTTGAACAGAACCTATGAGGAGATCACGGGTTACTCTAAGGAGGAGGTCTTAGGAAGGAACTTTCTGGACCTTGTAAGCCCCGAGGACCAACCCATGGTCAGGCAGAGGATACTGAAGGTGGAGAGGGGGGAGAGGGCTTCCCACTGCATCTTCCGTTACATCCACAAGAGCGGGGAGGAGAGATGGGCCGAGATATATGCGACGCGGATATCCTACGAGGGAAGGCCAGCTGTTTTAAAAAGTGCTATAGATATAACCGAAAGAAAGAGACTTGAAGAGGAGAGGGAAAGCCTTAGAGAAAGGCTCGTACAGTCTGAGAAGCTCGCCTCCATAGGGCAGCTCGTAGCAGGCGTTGCCCACGAACTCAACAATCCTCTGACAGTGGTGACGGGTTACGCCGAGCTCGCGGTGAGGAGGACCCAGGACGAAGCGCTCCTTTCCCAGCTGGGACAGATCTTGGAGGGCGCCCGGAGGGCAGCCGACATAGTCCAGAACCTCTTGAGCTTCGCAAGGAAGAGGCCTTTGGAGAGGAGGGTCCTGAACCTCGGGGAGCTTTTGGAGAGGGTCATCGAGCTTAGGGCTTACGAGCTCAGGACCTCGAACGTAGAGGTCGTCCGAAGGTACCATAAAAAGCCGATATTCGTGTCCGGCGACCCGATCCAGCTTCAGCAGGTCTCCATTAACCTCATAGCCAACGCGGAGCAGGCAATGTACGCTGCTTACGGCGGTGGGAGGCTCACCTTAAGGACCGAGGTGAAAGGGGACGAGGCCCTCGTCCATGTGCAGGACGACGGCCCCGGGATACCTAAGGAGGTCCAGAGGAGGATATTTGAGCCCTTCTT
>DTYS01000173.1 GCA_012961755.1 Candidatus Latescibacterota bacterium | reverse complement strand
ACGTGGAGTGGGCGTACGGCGACGGGAGGTTCTACATACTCCAGGCGAGGCCCATAACCACCATAAGGCCCGTGTGGACCAGGGCCTTCTTCGACGAGAGGTTCCCGCATCCCGTATCCCCCCTAAGCTGGTCGGTGCTCGGCGACCTCGTGAGGAGGAAGGCCTTCGTAGACCCCTTGAGGTACCTCGGGTACGAGGATCCGGAAGGTCTGGAGATCTTCAGGCTTATAAGGGGACGTCCTTACGTGCTCGTCGAGGTCTTCAGGGCCCTGTACAGGCACATCCCCAAAATCCTCGCTCCGTACGACTGGGAGAGGTACTTCCCGGGGGGACGTCCTGAAGGGAGGCTTTACTTCCTGAAGCCTGGCCCTCCCCTCAGGAGGTCCCTGAGCCTGGTCATGAGTTTCCTTAAGGACTACAATTGGATCCTGCCCCTCCACTACCTCAGGTGGAGAGCCTTCCTCAGGTGGTACGTAGGGAGGCTCGAGGAGGCTAAGGGGCTGGACCTGAAGGAGGCATCGGACCCGGAGCTTCTGGGGGGGGTCAGGAAGCTCAGACACATGGTGGACAGGTTCCTGAGGCTTCACAGATGGAGCATAACTTGGTCCGAGGTGCTCTGCGGGGTCCTGGGGAGGATGGTCGGGGACAGGAGCACCCTACTTTCGCTCATCGTCTCCTCCTCGGACAGGACCTCGAGGATGAACTATGCTATCTGGAGGCTCTCCAAGGAAGGAGGCTCGGTAGGGGACCTCATAAGGGCGTACGGTCACAGGGCGGGCAGCCTGGATATATCCTTCCCTACTTGGGAGGAGGATCCGGGTTTCCTGCTCGGCGTCGTCGAGCGTGCCAGGGGCTTCGACCTCGAGGGGAGGATGAGGGAGGCCTTAAGGAGGAGGGACGAGGCGCTGAGGGCGGCCTCGGCGAGGTTGGGCCCACTGTCCCGTGCGCTCCTGAGGCCGCTCCTTTCGTGGACCAGAAGGATGGTGTTGCTCCGGGAGGAGCAGAGGTTCTACTGGCAGATGGCCATGGCCGAGATGAGGAAGGTCTTCCTGGAGTTCGGAAGGAGGTTCGTGGAGAGGGGCATCCTGGACGGGCCCGAGGACATCTTCTTCCTCACGTTGGAAGAGTTCCACAGGGCCCTCGAGGGCTCGGACCTGAGGGGGAAGGTAGCGGAGAGGAGGAAGCGTAAGGATGAGGACGAAAGGGTCCTCCCCCCGCAGTTCGTGGTCGGGTCCGCGGCCTTGAAGGTCGGGCCTGTCCAAGGGGGAAGGGTCCTGAAGGGGATAGGGATAAGCCCCGGAAGGACCGAGGGGAGGACGTGGGTCGTTCCAGAGCTGAAGGACGTCCCCCGTGCCCCGGAGGGGGAGGTACTGGTCACCACGAGCGTGGACCCGGGCCTGACCCCCGTGCTTATCACCGTCTCCGGGCTCGTGCTCGAGACCGGGGGAGCGCTCTCGCACGGGGCCATAGTGGCAAGGGAGCTTGGGGTGCCCGCGGTGGCGGGGGTCGAGGGCGCATCGAGGCTCATACCCCAGGGGGTGAGGGTAGCCGTGGACGGGGATAGGGGTGAAGTGGTCCTGCTGGAGTCTCCGAAAAGTGTCCAAGGATGAGGTTCCTGTCCCGCCTGGACAGGTGCGCGCTTTTGGGCTTCGACCTATGGGAGTTCTCACTTTCGAGCTTCTTCCGTAGGTACGGCCGGGTCTTCCTCCTTAAGGTCGCCCTGAGGCATCCCCTTAGGACCGTCTCGGGCCTCCTGAAGTACACGAGGTGGAGGAGGGGGGTCCAGGACCACGACGAGGTCCTCCTCCTTGGTCCCTCCGAGGTCGGGGAAGGGTGGCTTGTGGGGTTCGGATTCTGCATGAAGCCCCTGAACTGCCCCTCGGGGAGGTTCAACCATGACTGCGTCCTGCTTTCCTCGGGGAAGGTGAGGGAGCCCTGTATAGGCTGCAGGATAGGGGAGGTAGGGAGGAGGGCTCTGAAGTGCGGGGCGGACTTCTATATAATGACCTCCTCGGAGGACGTGGTATGCCACATGTTCGTACCCATGTTGGAGGGGAGGTACAGGAACGTCCTGCTCTTCCTCTGTCCATATACTTCTAAGGTCATGGCCCTCCCCCTCCTCATATGCGGGGTGGGGGGGATGATAGTCAGGTACTGCTCCGGGGACTGCAAGGACTACAGCGACTTCTTAAGGGCGGACAGGGGCGAGAAGCTCGAGCGGACCGAGATATCCCCTTCATCGGAGGAGATGGTCGAAGGGTGGCTCAGAGGGTTCGATCGGTTCAGGGGAAGTTCTGGCCCTTCCTGCCTACGGGCCAGGACATCTTCACACACGACCCAATACTTCACGAAAGGAGGCCACAATGTCCGGAACGAGCGAGGGTCGCTGGGTGCATCCGCTGTGTCGCCCGTTGCAGGTGGACAGGAACGGTCCCTTCGTCCTCATGGAGGACGGGAGTATAGCGACCGTAGACAAGGAAGGGTTCAGGGTAAGCAGGGACGACGGGAGGACCTGGTCGGAGGCGTGGCCCGTGTGCGAGGGCATAAACCCGGACGAGCCGGCCTCCTTCCAAATGCTGAGGACCAGGGATGGGACCATAGTCATCGTGTACTTGGACTTCACAACGTACAACTTCAGTTGGGACGAGGAGAGGGGGGAACCCAAAGAGGACTGCAGGCTCGAGCTTTGTGCGGTAAGGAGCACGGACGGGGGAAGGACCTGGACCGACAGGCAGAAGCTTCTGGGAGGCTACAATGCTAACTTCTTCGGATTCATACAGACAAGCGGTGGGAGGCTGGTGGCTACAATAGAGCACTTGGTGAGCGACCCGGGAAGGTGGATCGTCTGTTCTTTCATATCGGACGATGAAGGGGTAAGTTGGAGGAGGAGCAACTTTATAGACCTCGGAGGGCACGGCCACCACGACGGGGCCACCGAGCCCACGGTGGCGGAACTGAACGACGGAAGGCTCCTTATGCTCATAAGGACCAACTTGGACAGGTTCTGGCAGGCTTTTTCGGACGATGGGGGGAGGTACTGGAGGACGGTACTTCCCAGCCGGATAGATGCGAGCAGCTCCCCGGGATACTTGCTGAGGCTGGGAAGCGGCAGGCTCGTCTTGGTCTGGAACAGGCTCAACCCGGAAGGAGGAACTTGGCCTAGGAGTGAGCCGGGACCGGCGTCGGAGGAGAGGCCGTCATGGCATAGGGAAGAGCTTTCGATAGCCTTCTCAGAGGACGATGGGGAGAGCTGGACCGAACCCGTGGTCATCGCACGGCAGAGGGGGGGACAGCTCAGCTACCCGTACATATTCGAGCGTAGGCCGGGGGAACTCTGGGTTATAGCGGGGTTCGCCTTCGCAGAGAAGATGTGGAAGGAACCCGTGCCCCTGAGGCTCAGGATAGACGAGGAGGAGTTCCTGAGGAAGAAGGGAGTCTAGAACACCGCCTTTATCTATGGCCAAATATAGGGTCGATCGGGTGCGGAGCATGGAGCGGGAAGCCTCAGGTCAAAAGACAAGGAGGAGAGCGATGGGCGGGAAATTGGGCTACGACGACACCCCGTTTCTCCCCGGATCGAAGTACAGGGTCCACGACGCGGATAGACCTCACCCCCGCGTGGTGGTCCCGGGCGCGAGGCCGGGGGATCCACCTTCGGACGCCGTAGTGCTCTTCGACGGAACGGACTTGTCGGGTTGGGTCAGCGTCAAGGACGGGGGGGAGGCCAGGTGGAAGGTCGAGGACGGGTACGTGGAGGTGGTGCCCGGTACGGGCAACATCCGGACGAAGGATGAGTTCGGGGACTGCCAGCTACATATAGAATGGGCAGCTCCGGCGGAAGTCAGGGGCGAGAGCCAGGGCAGGGGCAACAGTGGCGTCTTCCTCATGGGGCTTTATGAGATACAGGTCCTGGACTGCTACGGTAACCCCACGTATGCGGACGGATGGACGGCCGCCATATACGGACAGTACCCGCCCCTCGTGAGCGCGTGCCGGAGGCCGGGGGAGTGGCAGACGTACGACATAATATGGGAAACCCCGAGGTTCGAGGACGGTAGGCTCGTACGTCCGGCGTACCTCACCCTCATCCACAACGGCGTGGTGGTGCACAACCATACAGAACTTATGGGTCCCACGGGCCACAGGATAGTGCCCCAGTACAGGTCCCATCCTCCCGTAGGGCCCCTCATGCTCCAGGACCACGGGGACCCCGTGAGGTTCAGGAACATATGGTACAGGCCCCTCGGAGAATATGACCGGGGATGAGGAGGTCGTCCTGAAATAGGAGGAGGCCATGCCGTACGGGAGGAAGGTCTTAGCTTTCTACTACGCCTGGTACGGGACCCCCTGGGGGACGGGGGTCCTGAGGGAGTGGGCTGGATGGAACATCTATGGGTACGACCCCGAGAAGGTGACGAGGGGGAGGAGGGAGACACCTACGCCCTGTTACCCCTTGGATGGCCTGTACGACTCGAGCAGCGATTACACCGTAAGGAGGCACATATACCAGGCCAAACAGGCCGGGCTCGATGGGTTCATAGTCTCGTGGTGGGGCTTCCCGGACAGGGTGGGAAGGGGCACCTCCGCCAGGAGCGCGAACGCGACCCTCAGGAAGCTCTTAGAGATCTCGCCCGAGGACTTCCAGATTACGCTCTACTACGAGACCGCAGAATACGGGGGTGAGTCCGTGCTTACCAACCTGAGGGAGGACCTCAGGAGGATAGCCGACGAGTACTGTAAGAGCCCGAGGTGGCTGAAGGTGGAGGGGAGGCCGGTCGTGGTGGTATACGGCAGGGTCATGGAGCAGGTGAGGAGGGCTTGTGAGGACGACGTCGAGGAGTGGAGGGCCGTAAGGGGGGAATTGGAGACTGAGGGGTACGAACTTTTCCTTATAGGGGACAGCCTGGACCCCGAGTACGTCGAGCCTATGGACGGCCTACACACTTACAATCCCATAGGCTTCACGACGAGGGGCGTGGACCTGGGTCCCCTTTACAGGAGGGCCGCCGAGGCCCTGCACGAAAGGGGCAAGCTTTTCGCGGCCACCGTCACCCCCGGCTTCGACCACGACAAGGTAAGGTGGCCCTCGGGAGAGAGGCTCCTTGAGCCCCGTAGGGACGGAGGGTACTACATAGATTCCTGGGACGTTGCCCTCTCCTGCGATCCGGATTGGATCTTCGTCACATCCTGGAACGAATGGTACGAGGGAAGTCAGATAGAGCCGAGCGTGGAGTACGGCCATGACTACATAACCCTCACCAGACAGCGTGCGAGGATGTTCAGGGAAGCGTAACGCGCGACCGTTGAGGGGACTACTTTGGACCGTGCTAGACCTCCTCCCCGACAGCGTGCTCATAAGGGCCCTGACGGATAAGGCCTACTGGATAAGGGTGATGTTCAGGGCCCTCGGCGTGCCCGAGGACGAGGGCCTTGTGGGAGGGTACCTTTGGGCCCTGAGGAACCTCACGGTCGGGGAAGTGAGGGACGGGGTGATCTGGGTGCTTTCGGATCCGAGCTGGAGAGAATGGCGCATCCCTCCACCGCCAGAGGCCATATACGAATCATCTAAGTGGGGGGACACCCTCGGATGGGATGCTGTGAAGAAGTTCTTCGGCTCGTCCGAGGCACAGCTTGGGGGCTGGAGGATAGGAAGGGAGGT
>DTYS01000172.1 GCA_012961755.1 Candidatus Latescibacterota bacterium | reverse complement strand
GGAAATCCGGGGCCACCACGGGCAGACCTGCGGCCATATATTCGAAGAGCTTGTTCGGAGCACCTACGATG
This sequence comes from Candidatus Latescibacterota bacterium, assembly GCA_012961755.1. GTDB lineage: Bacteria > Latescibacterota > 4484-107 > B68-G9 > B68-G9 > B68-G9. The sequence continues at coordinate 2,561 of DTYS01000172.1, read as the reverse complement.
TTGTTGTAGAGCACGGGCTGGAAGAGGATGACCCCTATATCCGCCTCCATGAGCCTTTCAGGCACCTCGGAGTACGGAAGCCAACCAGTTATCTCAAAGTTAGCCTTAATGTTATGTTTTTCCACGAACTCCCTCACCCACCCCTCGTCCTCCCCCCTCAGGTCCCCCACGACCTTAAAGATCACATCCGGAAATGCGTCCCTCACCCGAAGCAGCGCCTCCAGAAACACCGAAAGCCCCCGGTCCGGGCTTATCCCACCTTCGTAAACCACGAGCCTTCCGGGGGGACCTTTGCGCAGGGGTGTGAAGGAACGCAGCGGAGGACAATTGTGGACGACCTCGGCACCGGCCCTCAGGGACCCGGACACGGAGATTACGGCGTCCGCCCCTTCGGCTGCTAAGTCTTCGAGGACCTTAACGAACAGGAAGACCACCTCCCTCAGAGGGCCATGGAAGCGGGCCGATATCAGGGAGGGCCAATGTTCGTGGACGTCGTATACCACCTTGGCCCTCGTCAGGACCTTAAGGATTACGCCGACCGATAACGACTCGGGTTCGTGACAGTGGTACACGTCCGCCCTGAGGTCTAACCCCTTCCTCAGAAGGTCCCATACTATCCCGACCCTGCGGACCAGGCCCCTCTTGAAGGGCCTTACTGGGAAGATCTTCACCCCGTCCTCCCGGAAGGCCGCCCTTACATCCCCTGGAGCTATCACCGAGACGTCGTACCCTATTCCGGAAAGGCTCTTAGCCTCCCTGTGGAATATCCTGTCGTCCCGGGGATCATGTCCCGATGCCAACATACACACCTTCATCTCTTCCTGAGCCAATATTCGACCGCCCTCGCCAGGGGAGCACCCCTTCCGTATAAGGCCCGAGCTAACCTTCCCGGAAGCGTGAGGGGGAGGAAGAGGTAGGAATAAGCTTCGAGCCTCGGACCGAAGCTGGCCTTGAACCGGGCCACCCCCGGAATGTCCGCCCCCAACATGTCGTACCGGCTGAAGCCTTGCTTAGCAGCCCATCGGATGAAGGCCCACTGAAGTAGGTTGTTCGGTGCAAGGGAGTATGCCCATATGAAGGAAACCCCGTCCCAGTAATAGGCCGTGTCCCGATATAGCAAGAACGCAGCAGCAGCTATCGACTTTCCCCGGTGCTCCGCGGCCAGCACTTTAAACTTTCCTTTGGGCCGGAGCCTGTCCCATAGACGTCGAAAGAACTTTAAGGGGATGGCAGGGGGCCTTCTGGATTTGGCGTACACCTCCTCGGCCATCTCCCAATAAGTGTTGAAGAAACCCGGGGAGCCTACCTCCCTGATCTCAACTCCCGACCTCTCCGCCTTACGCACCATGTTGCGACATTTCCCCTTCAACTTCTTCCACATGGCCCCCTCGTCCGGCTCCAGGTCCAGGATGTAGGTCGTGCGTATCTCCTTCCTGAAACCTATGTCCCCGATGTCCTTCCCAGGAAGGAGGGTGAGCTCCAGGTAAGCTGCCCTGCACTCCGATGCCATACACCTTAAGGCCCTCAGCGCATCCTCAAGTTCCCCTTCCCCACAGAGGGGACCGAGGTAGGGCGTGGCCCAACCGGTAAGGGGAGATGCCAGAAGTTTCAGGAACCCCCGGGTCAAAGAGAAGATCGGCGCCAGCCCCACCAGCTTCCCCCCCTTGAAGATCCCCAGTGGGATCCAGTTCGCTCCCCTCACCTCCTCTAAGCACTCCAACCAGTCCCTGGTGTGAAAAGGCGTGGCGTCGGGGAACCTGTCCAGATGTTCGTCCCATTCTTCTCTAGGTAACTCTCTGAGGTTCAAAGACATTTTACACCATCCTTAAAAAGTACCTGACCTTCCCTACGACCGGCATCAAGCGTCGCAGTCCCCTCCCGACCCTTCCTCTGAGGTTCAGGGGCGTGGAGAGGAAGCCGTAGGGGACGAGCACGGGCCCGAACGTGGACTTGAACCTGGCAACTCCGGATATGTTGGCTCCCAACATATCGTACCTGCGGAAGCCCTCCTCTACTGCCTGTTCTATGAAGGTCCAATGTAGAAGGTTGTTCGGGGCAAGCTTATGAGCATCCCTTAACGACACGCCGTCCCAGAAGTAGGCCGTGTCCCGGTGGAGGAGGAAGAAGGCAGCAGCTACGGGCCTCCCTCCGTATTCAGCGGATAAGGCCCTCAGACGTCCCCTGGGATGGAACCTCTCCCAGACCCATCCGATGAAATCCTTCGGTATGGGCGGAAGCCTCCCAAGTCCGGAGTACATTTCCTCGGCCATCCTCCAGTAGATGTCCAGGAAACCCGGATCCTCCATACTTCTTACCTCGACCCCCTCCTTTAAGGCCTTTCGCACCCTGTTCCTGCACTCCCTCTTGAGCCCCTTCCAGAGGCGCTCCTTCCCTCCTTCCAACGTGAGGATGTATGTCCTGCGGAGCCGGAGCGCGTCGGGTGGAAGGTAGGGATGGAGGAGGACCTCGACGTAGTGCGCCCCCCTCTCCCTCCCGAACTCGAGGAAGCGATCCAGGACCTCCCCCAATATCTCCGGGGGACAGAGGGGCCCCAGGTACGC
>DTYS01000171.1 GCA_012961755.1 Candidatus Latescibacterota bacterium | reverse complement strand
TAGTCAAGGAGAAGGGGAGGTTCGTGCCCACGGAACTTGGCAGAGCGGTAAAGTCCCTCCTGGTAAGGGTCTTTCCGGACATATTTGAGGTAAGCTTCACCGCCCGGATGGAGGAGAACTTGGACAAGGTGGAATCCGGGGAGGAGGAATGGGTCAAGGTCGTGGAGGAGTTCTACGGAACCTTCAGCAAAACCCTCAAGTGGGCGGAGGAGCACAGGGGAGAGCTTAAAAGGAGCCTTCAGGAGGAGACCGGGGAAGGGTGCCCCGAATGCGGAAGGCTCCTCGTCATCAAGTGGGGGAGGTACGGGAGGTTCCTCGCATGTTCAGGGTTCCCGGAGTGTTCCTACACCCGCCCCTTGAACGAAAGGGAATCCCCCGAACCCACCGGGGAGAAGTGTCCCGAGTGTGGCTCCGAACTTGTGGTGAAGCTGGGGAAGTACGGGAGGTTCCTGGCCTGCTCAGGCTACCCCGAGTGCAGGTACTCCCGTGCGCTGGGGACGGGCCTTTCCTGTCCCGAGCAGGGATGCGACGGGGAGCTTATAGAGAGGCGTACCAAGAAAGGCCGGACGTTCTACGGCTGCAGCAACTATCCCAAGTGTTCCTTCGCCACCTGGGACCGTCCGGTGCCTCAGTCCTGCCCCAGGTGCGGGTTCTCCTACCTCTTAGAGAGGAGGACCAAGAAAGGTGTGCGCCTGAGTTGTCCCCGTTGCAAGGCCGAGATGTCCGAAGAGGAGGTCACGCCGGATGTCTGAAAGTCTCCTTCATTACATGGAAATCTTCCGCGATTTCTTAAAACGTAAGGGCTCCTCCCCCCACACCGTCAGGGCGTACATGCTGGACGTGGCACAGTTTTTAGACTTCCTCAGGAAGGAGCTCGGCCTAGACGACCCCCGTCCGCCCGAGGTGGACCGTCTGGCCGTCAGACATTTCTTGGGAACGCTCGCCCGAAGTGGTTACGACAGGGCGTCCCTTGCGAGGAAGTTATCTGCTGTGAGGTCGTTCTTCGGCTTCCTGAGGAGGGAAGGAGCGGTCGAGAGGAACCCAGCATCATCCGTGCGTCCTCCTAAGGCAGGAGGGAGGCTCCCGAGGTTCGTTGATGTGGAAAGGATGCGGGTCCTGTTGGATTCCTTGCCCAGGGATACGATCCTAGAGTTGAGGAACAGGGCGATCTTGGAGCTCCTCTACGGGACCGGGCTCAGGATAGGGGAGCTTGTGAGGTTGGACGTGGATTCCCTGGACCTCCTGACTGGAACGGTGAGGGTGAAGGGTAAGGGGAAGAGGGAGAGGGTAGTCCCCCTCGGGAGGGCGGCGCTCTCGGCCCTCAGGAGCTACTTGCTTAGGAGGGGGGAAATCCTATCCGAAGGAGGACGGAGGCCGAAGGACCCCCATGCCCTCTTCCTGAACGCATGGGGTGGCAGGCTCACGGAGAGGGGGGCTTATGGGCTCGTGCGCAGGCTCCTGCTCAGGACCTTAAGTCCGGGGGACGCCCACCCTCACATCCTCAGACATACCTTCGCCACCCACCTCCTGGACGGAGGAGCGGACCTGAGGGCCGTCAAGGACCTACTGGGACATTCGCGCCTCTCCACGACCCAAGTCTATACCCACGTCACCCCCGAGAAGTTGAAGAGCATCTACGCTCGGACCCATCCCAGGGCCGAGAGGAAAGCCGAGGAGGAAAGATGAAGCTCGTAGGCGTGTACGCGAGTCCAAAGCCTATATTGGAGGACCCGGAGTTCCTGCCCGCGCTTAAGGATAAAGGTGTGAACTTAGTTATACTTGGAGGAGCCTTTAAGCTCTCGGACCAGGTCCTGGCCGAGAACCCCATGCCCCCCGAGGTGAGGGATCGCATGGGTCCCGGGTTATCGCTCACGGAGGACGACTCGGCCATGAGGAGGGCGATAGATGCGGCCCATAGGGAGGGGTTCTCGGTATGGCTTTCCGCGTTCGCCTGGTGGGGAGGGGCGGAGAACGCCCCGGAGCTCATGGTGCGCCACATATCGGGGCGTCCCCTGAGCGAGTTCGCCCCCGCGCCCTTCTCCAACGAATCCAGGACGCTCGTCTACTGCCCCAACGACGAGAGGACGAACCGTTGGTTCGCCCTGGCCTACACCGATGCGGTCCTGAGGTACGATGTCGAGGGGATAGACCTGACCCACGCGAGGTACAGCCATCCGGCGTTCGTGGAAAACCTCTTCGGGTGCGCATGCGACAGGTGCGCGCAGGTCGCCCGTTCCTGGGGGTACGACTGGGAGAGGATGAAGACCGGAGTGACGAGGGCTCTGAAGGACCTGAAGAAGGCGGACGCTGGGACCTTAAGGGAGCTCTCCGAGCTCAAGCTCGGGTTCACCGACCTCCTTCACATACTTGGAGGACCGGAGCTTGTAGACTGGCTCAACTTCAGGGCGGATTCTATAACCAACGCTCTGAAGAACATAAGGGACCACTTCAAGGAGAAGGCCCCGGACAAGGTCTTCGGCAGCGACTCCCACGTACCGTCCTTCGCCCTTCTGGTCGGGCACAGGTACAGGGACTTCCGTAAGTTCTCGGACTTCGTAAGTCCCCTCCTTCCCTGGTTCGAGATACATTATTTGGCCAACTTCGCTGCGTGGGCGGACAGACTATGTAGGTGGGTGAAGGGGCTCGACGAGGAAGTGGCCTTAACCTTAGTATACAGGCTCTTCGGGTACGACAGGTTCGATATGCCCACGAGCATAAAGGAACTGAAGGTCGGAGAGCCGGGATGCGAGGAGGAGTTCGGGGACCTATATGCGGTAGTTGAGTGGGAGCTGCGCAAGGCTAAGGCTCTAAGTCCAGATGGGTTGTCATTCTATCCCGTCCTGAAGGGAGGAAGGTGGCCTGCCGACGTCATAAGGAGGCTCGTACGCGTCGCAGAGGAGATCAGCGATGGGGTCGTGTTCCAGCCTTTGTACATCTCCGGTGGGGAATCTGGATACCTGAGGCGTCTGGAGTTCTGATCTCCGACCGGAAACCTATCAGGACGACTGCCGGACCTCCTGGTCCGGTGGTCTTTTTAGGGGGAGGGGAGCTTGAGCTGGATGTACGTCATCACCTTGGCCCTCTCCGGGCTTCTGGAAGCGCAGGAGGTGGATTCCACCGACACCCTCGAGGTTTCGACGCCACCCCCTCCGCCGGTGGACTTCGTATTCCAGCCCGTGCCCTCCGAGGGAAGGTTGATCCTGCGATGGGACGGCTATTCCGCACGTGCTGAAGCATTCAGGATCTATATCTCTAAAAAGAGGTTGGACGGGACGAAGGGACTCAAACCGTCGTTAAACTTGAAGGGCGAGGAAAGATCTGCTTCCTTGAGGTTGAAGTCCGGGGAGGTGTGCTGGGTGGGAGTCACCGCCCTGGGGAAAGGAGGTGAGAGCGCACCCCTTCCGAGGAAGGTGGCCTTCGTCCAGCTATCCCCGGACCCACCGTACGTATATACGGGGGAGGAGAATGCCGTATTTCTGAGGGGAGCCGGACTTAGCTGGGACGACAGGGTGCAGGTCCTCCCTCCGGACGGGGTCCTGGTGGACCGGGAGAAGCAGGCCTCCTCCCGGAGGGGGCTGGTGGTGTTCTTAAGGGTTTCGGCCGATGCTCCTAATGGTCTGCGCACCTTGGAGGTCTGGGACGCGTCCTGTGGGGCATATAAGGGTTGGGCTCGGATCGCCGTCTCAGCCAGGGCCCAGCCTGTGATATCGGACGTGCGTCCCGATACGTTCTCCCTCGTCTCTAAAGCCCCCATCTCCCTGACCGTCCTCGGGAAGAACTTCTCCCCCGGCGCTGAACTGCTCGTAGGGGATAAGCATTTTCCCACCGATTTCCTCGGCCCAGGAAGGCTCTCGGTACGGAACTTCGTCCCTCCGGTCACCTCACCTGGATACATCTCTATAGTCGTCGAGAACATAGATGGAAGCCGCTCCGAGCCCTGGACCGGGTTCAGGGTCCTGGGCCCCGCCCCGATCCTCCTGAAGTTCTCCCCGGATACCCTGACGGTAGGCCTCGCTCAGAGGGTTGTGGTGCAAGGGAAGAACCTGGGCTCCGCGAGGCTTTGGACCTTGAACGGAGGAGCCTTCTTCGAGGTGGAGGAGATATATCGCTCCGATGAGCGGATGGAGGCCCTCGTCACGCCGAAGGCCCACACGGTAGCCGAGGGAAGGCATATCCTAAGGCTCGTGGACGGCCTGGGCCAGCGTTCCAACCCCCTCCCTATATACCTGAGGTTGTCCAGCACCTACATAGAGCCGGATACTCTCTTCCAGGGGGAGACGTGCGAGGACGCGAAGTTGAGGGTTGAGGGGGTCCAGCCGAGGGAAAGATACAGCCTCTCCTTCGCCCTCCCCGGCGAGGAAGGGGAAGTGTCCGGGATTTCGGCCGAGATGGTCGGACCGGGGGCAGGACCTGGAGAGCTCGTGGTCAAGATATCCGTAGGTCCCGACGTCCTTCCCAAGTTCTACCACCTTAGGATATCGGATTCCTCGGGCAGCATCGTCGGGCTGGCGGGCTTCACCGTGAAGGCGAGGCCCAAGGTCCTTTCAGTCCTGGACGACGGAAGACTTCCCGTAACCGGAAGGGACGTCGTACGCATACGTGGGGTCGGTCTGGAGGGAGTGAAGTTCCTGACCGAACCTCCCTGTGAGGGGATCAGGATCAACCGTTCGGCGTCCATGGACTCGCTCCTAATCTTAGAGGTGAAGGACCTTAAGGTCTACGAGGCCGGGGTGGACACCCTATGGATAGTGCTGACTAAGGAGGGTAAGGTCTTCCCCGAGACGAGGAGGGGATGGAAGCTGTACAGGGCGGTCCGCCCCTACCCTCTGGCCAAGTTCGCCTACATAGATGGGGGGGATGCGTTCCCACCTCAGCCCGTAACCGACGGCTGGCGTTGGGTGATGAAGGACGTGGAAGATGCCCGTAAGGTACGGCTCGTCTTCCACCAGGAGCGTATCCCCGAGGAGTACGGGGACCAGGACATCTCCGTGGAGGTTTGGAAGCATCCCGGCGTAGGCGCGGGCCCCGTGAGGGTGCTCTACCTGCCGTCCAAGCTGGTGCGGGCGGGAGGAGATGTCGCCCTTTACGTCCCCTTCACCTTTAAGGTAGAAAATTGGGATACGTTACGGATAAAGGTGAGGCACAACGAGCTTCCGGAATATTCGTACGGGGGGGACTGGACCAGGGGGATGGAGAGGGCCGAGATAGCTATAATCGTCCAGGACAGGTCCCAGTGGAGCTGGACGTTCCAGATGCCCGTGTACACCTACAGGCCAGGTGTGGCCTTCTTCGCCCCCTCCACCATATATTCCACCGTGGGCACCGGGGTCAAGTGGGAGTGGCTGAACGAAGAGGATCACCAGGAGGACTTCGGGATCTCCTTAGTGGGGCTTATGTCCCACGCCCCTTCCCAGGAAAGGTGCGGCGTGGTAAGGACCTTCGGCTGGGGCGTGGTGATGAGCCTGAGGCTTCCGGCCAAGGGCCTTCGTAACTTGGCGGGCAAGGCGGTCTCGACCCAGGTAGGGGTCGGATGGGACCTCTGGGTGGAGGAAGGAGCGAAGAAGGGATGGTTCCTGATGCTCGGCATAGCTTCGGGCATGCGCGTGCTGCCGTTTTCGTGGTGAGCTATGAGTTCTCCACCCATATGGGTGACGACCAGGCCACCTGTCCGTTGCGCTGGTGTACCCTGATCCTGTAATGGTTCACGCCCCGAGGCGGGGACGGATCGGTGTGTTCCCAGGACGTGTGGTATCCGACTTCAGGTACAGC
>DTYS01000170.1 GCA_012961755.1 Candidatus Latescibacterota bacterium | reverse complement strand
TTAAAGATGTACAAAAGGTTCGGGAGGAATGGCTCCGCCGAATCCCTGCTCGGCATGGGACGTATATTCGCCAAGATGGGGGACGAAGGGGAGGCCCTGAAGGCCTACGCAGAGGTGGCTGGAGGGTATCCTGGGACGAGGGAGGCGGTCAGGGCGTGGCTCGAGACCGGCGAGATCCTCCTTCGCTCCGGGCGGTGGGAGGAGGCGAGGGATGCCTTCGGAAGGGCGACTGAGGAGGGGGTGGTATGCGAGGAGACCGAGGAAGCGAGGAGTTACAAGTATAAGCTGGACCGCCTTATGGAGCTGAAGGCAAGGGCGGATTCGACCGGAGAAGCCGAGGACAGGATGGCCCTGGGGGAGTTTCTGCTGTCCGAACTCAACCGTCCGGATTCCGCCTTAGCGGTCTACCGTAGGGTCCTCGAGGAATTCCCCGACGACGAACTTGCCCCCAGGGCCCTCTACGCCCTAGGATGGATACTGCAGCATTGCCTCGGGGATACATCCTCTGCAGATTCTGCCTTCGACCAGCTACTGAGGAGGTACCCCGAATCAGAGCAGGCCAGGACCCTCCGTGGGGATGGAGTTAAGGAGCTCTTTCTCAAGGCCGAAGGGGCGAGGCTTTCCGGCAGGCCTCCGGATGAGTTCCTGAAGTTGTACGAGGATGTGCTCAGGACCCATCCCGAAAGCCTCTACGCCCCCCGGGCTGCCTACGCCATAGCATGGACGTACGAGAACATATTGAAGGATTCCCTGAGGGCGATCCAAGCCTATAGGGAAATCGCCGAACGCTTCCCCGATACGGAACAGGGCAGGATCGCCAGGAGGAAGCTCTACCTTATGAACGCGGTCGCGGACTCTACCGGTGGGTGAGATGTTCGAAGGTAAGGCTTACGTAACGGCCAACGTATTTATGGCCCCATCCACCTTCCTCCTCAAGATAAAGGCCCCTGCGGTCTCCCAGGAGGCCGAGCCAGGCCAGTTCGTGCTCCTCAGGGTCTCCTTGTCCTACGACCCCTTACTTCGTCGCCCGTTCAGCATATGCCGGACGGTCGGCGAGGAGGTGGAGATACTTTATAAGGTCGTGGGAAGGGGGACCCTTCTGCTTTCGGAGGCGGGGCCGGGGGAAGAGCTGGAGGTTATGGGCCCCCTGGGAAGGGGATTCACGTCCCCCCGGGGGACCCCGCTCCTCGTGGCCGGTGGGATGGGGGTTGCCCCACTCGTGTTCTGGGCGGGGAAGCTGAGGAATATGGGATACGAGCCCGAGGTCCTCCTGGGGGCTGCCACTTCGGGAGGACTCTTCGGGAGGAAGCTCTTAGCGGACGTTGGGGTGAGGGTGGAGGTCGCCACCGAGGACGGCTCCGAGGGGTTCGCCGGGACCGTGACGGAGCTGCTGGGACGGGTACTCGAACCCTCCCACCACGTCTACGCCTGTGGCCCCCGTGGGATGCTCAGGGAGGTCGTAGCTTTGACGGAGGAGATGGAAGTGCCCTGCCAGATATCGGTCGAGGAAGTTATGGCGTGCGGGGTCGGAGCCTGTATGGGCTGTGCTGTGAGGGCGAGGGAAGGGGGATACCTCCTGGTATGTAAGGACGGCCCGGTCTTCGACGGAAGGGAGCTTGTCCTGTGAAGTTCGGAAGGCACACGTTACTCTGGATACTCGGAGGTGTGGTCCTTGGAGCTTTGACCGGGGGAACCTTCCCCGCAGCCGGGGGTAAGGTCGGGTTTTTGGGCGAGGTCTTCCTCAACTTCCTCACTATGCTCGCCGTCCCGCTCGTCGTGACATCTATGATAGTCGGCGTCACAAACTTAGGGGATTTAAGGAAGCTCGGCAGGATGGGATGGCAGACCATCGCATATTATATGGCCACGACCGGAATATCCGTCGCGATAGGGATCATCCTGGTCAACATGATAAGGCCGGGTGAGGGGCTTACTGCCGTGGCCCAGGGGCAGGTACAGCGCGGGGAGTTCTCCTTAGCCCAGGTCGTGGTAGGGTTCGTGCCGAAGAACATATTCAAAGCGATGGCTGAAACTAAGATATTGCCCCTCATAGTCTTTTCGCTCCTCTTCGGCGGAGCTCTCTCAGCCACGGGCGGGAGGGGAAGGATCGTCGTGGAGTTCTTCAGGGGAGCGAACGAGGCCCTGATGAAGCTGGTGGGGCTCGTGATGTACTTTGCTCCCCTGGGAGTCTTCGGCCTCGTGGCGGAGAGGCTCGGTAAGGCCGGAGGATGGGAGGAGTTCGGACCGGAGCTGGGGAAGGTGCTGAACTACTCCCTCACGGTGCTCGTAGGCCTCACCCTCCACGGGGTCGTCGTGCTTCCCTTCATCCTCTGGGCCGTCGGGAGGAGGAACGTAAGCTCGTACGCCTCCAACCTGTCCCCGGCCCTGGCCACTGCCTTCTCCACGGCATCCAGCTCGGCTACCCTCCCTGTCACGATAGAGTGCGTCGTGCGGAGGAACGAGGTCTCGGAGGAAGTGGCAGGGTTCGTGCTGCCGCTGGGCGCGACCATCAACATGGACGGGACGGCACTTTACGAGGCGGTCGCGGCGATATTCATCTCCCAGGTTTACAACATCCCTCTGTCCCCGGTCCAGCAGATTGTGGTCTTTATAACTGCGACCTTGGCATCGATAGGGGCGGCCGGGATACCTCAGGCCGGGCTCGTCACTATGGTGATGGTGCTCAAGGCGGTGGACCTGCCCCTCGAGGGGATAGCGATGCTCCTTTCCGTAGATTGGTTCTTGGACAGGTTCAGGACCACCGTGAACGTCTGGGGGGATTCGGTGGGTTCGGCGGTCCTGGAGCGTCTCCGCTCGGGGGAGGTAGAGGATGAAGTTTCGTAAGGCCTTCTGGCTCATCCTAATCTTGGCTGCCGGAGCTTCGGTGGTGGGGGCCATATGGAGCGAGATCTACACTGAGGCTTCATGGTTCGCAAGTTTGGGCTATGCGAAGGTATTCTGGACAATTTTAGGGTTTAAGGCCCTCTCGTTCTTTATGTCAGGAGGTTACACCTTCCTATTCCTCTGGGCGAACCTAAGGGTCGCCGGAGGAAGGAGGCTATGGCCTCTGGCAGCCCTACTGGGAATCCTCATGGGAGCTGTGGCCGTAGGTTCCTGGGAGAGGGTGCTCCTGTGGGCTTACAGCGTCCCCTTCGGAAGTAAAGATCCCATATTCGGAAGGGACCTTGGGTTCTATATCTTCTCCCTTCCCTTCTACCGGCTGCTCTACAGGATAGGGCTTTGGACGACCTTCCTCGCCGTAGCCTCGGTGGGGAGCCTCTACCTCATGGGAAGGGGGATATGGGTGGGGCCCTCTGGCCCCAGGCTCTCCCCGAAGGCCTCCAGACATCTGTCGTT